>CAZXNY010000116.1:1382-8098 GCA_964642205.1 uncultured Caulobacteraceae bacterium | reverse complement strand
ACTCCTACACGTTCTCGGAAGAGCTGCTGCACGAATGGCGCTGGACCGAGAAATACGCGACGCAGCCGGAAATCCTGCGCTACGCGCAGTTTGTCGCCGAGAAATTCAAGTTGCGCCCGAACATCGCGTTCGAGACGGGCGTCGTCTCGGCCGTGTTCGACGATGCGGCGAATGTCTGGACCGTGACGACCGATCGCGGCGACGTGGTCACCGCGCAGTTCTGCATCATGGCGACGGGCTGCCTCTCGATGC
Source organism: uncultured Caulobacteraceae bacterium (assembly GCA_964642205.1). Classification (GTDB taxonomy): domain Bacteria; phylum Pseudomonadota; class Alphaproteobacteria; order Caulobacterales; family Aquidulcibacteraceae; genus JBEVOS01. The sequence continues at coordinate 7,846 of CAZXNY010000116.1, read as the reverse complement.
CGCGCGAGCCGGACATCAAGGGCGCCGATGCGTTTGAAGGCGCGTCCTATCACACGGGCCGCTGGCCGCATGAGGGCGTGGACTTTACCGGCTTGCGCGTTGCGATGATCGGCACCGGCTCGTCCGGCATCCAATCGCTGCCGGAGATTGCGGCGCAGGCCGCGCACGTGACGGTGTTTCAGCGCACGCCGAACTTTTCGGTGCCTGCCAACAATCGCCCTTTGAGCGATCAAGAGCGGCAAGCGTTCATCGATAACTTTCCGAATTACATTCGCACGCTGCGCGGCGCAGGCGTCGATGTGACGGAAGCGCCGGGCGCGGCGCAGCGCGCGGCAAATGTCGCCAGCCAGGCGCCGCCGCAGGCAGCGCCGATGTCGGAGGCCGAGATGGCCGCGCGGCTCGAAGATTTCTGGAACGCGAGCACGGGCACGGGATGGCTCGGCTTCCCGAGGATGCTGGTGGATAAAAGCATCAACGACGTCGCGTCCGACTTCGTGCGCGGCAAGATCGCGGCGCGGGTGAAGGATCCGGCGGTGGCGGCCAAGCTCCTGCCGCACGATCACCCGATGGGCACGAAGCGCATCTGCGTCGATACGGATTACTTCGAGACCTACAATCGCGACAACGTCTCGCTCGTCGATGCGCGCGATGAGACCATCGTGGAGATCACGGCGACGGGCGTGAAGACCTCAAGCGGCGCCGAATACGAGGTCGACGCCATCGTATTCGCGACCGGCTTCGATGCAATGACGGGCGCGCTGATGGCGATCGACATCCGCTCGGATCACTGCGCGCTGCGCAAAGCGTGGGAGCATGGGCCGAAGGCCTATCTCGGGCTCATGGTTGCGGGCTTGCCGAACCTCTTCACGCTCACCGGGCCGGGCAGCCCGTCCGTGCTGTCGAACATGATCAGTTCGAACGAGCATCACGTGGAATGGGTGAGCGAGACGATCGCGTATATGCGCGCGAACGACAAAGCGCGCATCGAAGCGACGCATGAAGCGCAGGAACGGTGGGCCGCGCACGTGAACAAGGCAGCCCACGTCACGCTCTTCCCGCAGGCGAACTCCTGGTACATGGGCGCGAACATTCCGGGCAAACCGCGCGTGTTCATGCCGTATGTGGGCGTGAACTATCGCGGCAAAGTGCGCGACGCCGTCAACGACGGCTACAAGGGCTTCGCGCTGACATAGCTGTCGTTTCGAAGGCGGACTGGTTCGCGCGGCGGGGAACCGCACCTGCGGCGCGCCGTTGTTCCGGCGCATGCCTTACGCACTTAAGACCGATCGCAACAAGCCGCGCGTGGCGCACCTGCATAGGAGCGTGCGGTTTTGGCGCTTTACGGCGCTGCTGAGCCTCATGATCGGCGGCGCGGCGATGGCGAGCGCTGTGTGGTTGCTCGCTGCGGTTTAGTCCGCGCGCGACCCAAACCTCGATCGCTGCGTGGAAAATTCGGAACCGCGCTCGGTCGCGCGGCCTGCACTCGCCTGTGGCGGGATTTGGGCATGGTTTCTGAGAATTCGCCATAACGCCGCCGCTTCCCGAGCGGAACATCAACCACAGAAGGGCGGTTGAAGGGCTGAAGCCGGCGCGGAGGCGGTACCGCGCAACGGTGGCATTGGCGGCCTCATCAAAAGCGACGCCAATGAACTCGGAGTGAGAGAATGATGGATCACGATTTCTGCAACGCCGATGGCGCCCGGCGTCTGAAAAACAAAATCGAAGAGTACTGGCGCGACAAGGGCTACGACGTCGAGATCAAGCTGATTGAAGCTGGCTTCGTCGCCGCGATGCGCTCTGCGCGCACCGATGTGCGCAGCGACATGGTCAACGGGTTCCCGTCCCGCCGCAAGACGGAGGAGTCCGAAACCAAGAAGAAGCAGATCGCGTAACGGTTACGCCAATTTCAAATAACTGATCACGCGGCAAGAAGGCTGCGTGCGAGGCGCGGAAGCTCTTCGTACCGAGATACAAGAGCATCCGCGCCTAATCTTTCTGGCGCTTCATCCGCATAGCCGAATTTGACGACGACGACGGGCGCGCCTGCGCCCTTCGCGGCGGCGACGTCGGCTGCGCTATCGCCGACCATCAGCGAACGGCGCACCACGCCGCCCGCGCGCGAGACGGCGGCGCGGTAATGATCCGGATGCGGCTTGCGGTCGGCGACCGCGTCGGCGCCCACGATGGCGGAGAACCGGTCCGCGAGTTTCAGCGCCTCGAGCAATTGCACGGAAAGATCGGTGCGCTTGTTGGTGCACACGGCGAGCTTGGCGCCGGCGGCGGCAAGCTGCGCGAGCGCGCCCTCGACGCCCGGATAGGCGCGGCTCTTGCCCGCGATATCGGCCCGGTAGAACTCGATGAAGGCGGCGGTGAGCTGGTCGATCCGGTCTGTGGAGAACCGGGCGCCGGAAAAGGCCGCGCCCCGCTCGATCAGCGCCCGTGCGCCCTGGCCGACCAGCTTTTTGACCTGGGACGACGGCGGATGGGGCAGGCCCTCAAGGTCCAGCGTTTCGTTGAGGGCGCGCATCAAATCGGGCGCGGTGTCCACAAGGGTCCCGTCCAGATCGAACACGATCGTTGCGTCGCCAAGCGAACCGGCCAGCGGCGCGCCCGGCGGATGGGCGCCATAAGACATTTCAGTGTGCTCCGGGGGCCAGCTCTGTCGGGGCGCCCTCGGTCGCGCGGCCAGCGCCTTTCAGCTAGAACCGGCGGCGGATTCGGACAAGCAGGACACTGACTTATGACCACTGCGCGGGCCGCGATCATCCTGGCGGCGGGCCAGGGCACGCGGATGAAATCGGCCACGCCCAAGGTGCTGCACGCCGTGGGCGGGCGCGCAATGCTGGATTGGGCGATCGACAGCGCGCAAGCGCTTGGCTGCGAGAAGACGATCGTCGTGGTTGGCGCGCATGCCCCGGCGGTGGGTGAGCGCGCGGCAGCGCGCCTGGGCGCGGGATCGACGGCGGTGCAGGATCCGCCGCAAGGCACCGGGCATGCGGTGCGCGCGGCTGAAGAGGCGCTCGGCGCGTTCGCGGGCGATGTGATCGTCACCTACGCCGACTGCCCGCTCATTCGGCCTGAAACGATCGACAAGCTGTTCGCGCTGCGCGCCGAGCGCGGCGGCCTTGCCGTGCTCGGATTCGAAGCGGCCGATCCGTTTGGCTATGGGCGCCTGGTGTTGAACGAGGCGGGGGAAGTCGCGCGTATCGTGGAAGAGCGGGACGCAAGCGATGACGAGCGCAAGCTGACTTTGTGCAATTCCGGCGTGATCTGCGCAGACAAGAAGATGCTGTTCCAACTCCTCTCGATGGTGCGCAACGAGAACGCGAAGAAGGAATATTATCTGACCGACGTGGTCGGCCTCGCACGCTCGGCCGGCTTTGCGACGCACGTGGCGGTGGCCGATGAGGCCGAGATGATGGGCGTCAACTCGCGCGTCGATCTCGCGGAGGCGGAAGGCGCTTTTCAAAAGCGCATGCGCGTGGCCGCGATGGAAGCGGGCGTGACCTTGCTCGATCCTGCGAGCGTGTATTTCTCGCACGACACGGTGATCGGCCAAGACGTGGTGATCGAACCGCATGTCTATTTCGGGCCGAACGTGAGCGTCGCTTCGGGCACGCGCATCAACGCGTTCTCGCATTTCACGGGCGCCAAGATCGGCGCGGACAATCAGATCGGGCCGTTCTCGCGCTTCCGCCCGGGCGCGGAGCTCGGCGCGCATGTGCACATCGGTAATTTCGTCGAGGTCAAGAACTCGAAGATCGGCGATGGCACGAAGGCGAGCCACCTGGCGTATCTCGGCGATGGCGATGTCGGCCAGCGCGTGAACATCGGCGCGGGCGCGATCTTCTGCAATTACGACGGCTTCGACAAGTATCGCACCACGATTGAGGACGACGCGTTCATCGGCTCGGACACAGCGCTCGTCGCGCCCGTCACGGTCGGCGCGCGCGCCTACACCGGATCGGGCAGCGTGGTGACGAAGAACGTGCCGGCTGGCGCGCTCGCCGTCGGCCGCGCGAGACAAGTCGATCTCCCCGGCTGGGCAGACGCCTTCCGCGCCAAAAAACTGGCCGCGAAAGAAAAGAAATGAGCGCCGATCTGGCGAAGATGAACGCGGCGGCGGCCGCGCTCGATTACGTCAAGGACGGCATGGTGCTTGGCCTCGGCACGGGCTCGACAGCGGCGCATTTCGTGCGGCTGCTGGGTGAGCGCGTACGGCAAGGGCTGCGCGTGCAGGGCGTGCCGACATCGGAAGCGACGCGCGCGCAAGCGGCGGCGGTGGGCGTGACGATCGTGGAGGTCGATCACGTCGCGAAGATCGACGTCGCGATCGACGGCGCCGACGAGATCGATCCGCAGCTGCGGCTCATCAAGGGCGGTGGCGGCGCGTTGCTGCGCGAAAAGATCGTCGCGGCCGCGAGCGACCATTTCATCGTGATCGCGGACGATGGCAAAGAGGTGGAGACGCTGGGCGCGTTTCCGCTGCCGGTTGAGGTGACGCCGTTCGGGTTTTCGCTGGCGGCGCGGCGCATTTTCGAGGCGCTACGCGCAACTGGGTGCAAGGGCGCGGAGGTTTCACTTCGCGACGCGGGCGCGACGTCAAAGCCCTTCATCACCGACGGCGGCAATTACATTCTCGACGCCAAGGCGCAGGCGATCCCCGATCCGCAGGCGCTGGCCGATGCGTTGAAGCGCATTCCGGGCGTCGTCGAGCACGGGCTCTTCATCGGCATGGCGCGGACCGCGATCATCGGCCAGCCGCGCGGCGTGAGCGTGCGCGAGCTTTAGAGCCGGTCTTCGCTGCAATCGTTGCCGAGCGTTTCGCAGACGTTGGCCTGGAAGCGCGCGAGCGTGGCGGGCAGCGCGGGCGCAAGCATTTCGGCCGCGAGCGTCTTCATGCGGTCGCCGATCCAGCTTGAATCGCGCACGAAGGCTTGGCCGGCTTCGCTGCCGCCGAAGCGGATCCAGGCGAGCAATTCGCGGTCGCTCATGCCGTTCATCAGCGTGTCGGCGAAGGCCGGGTCTTCGACGCCCGGCCCGCCCGAGAGTTCAGCGGAGATCGCGGCCATCAGCGCGCGGCGCATCACGGCGCTGCCCTCCGGCGTGCGCATGAACGCGTCGATCTCGCGCAGATGGGCGTGGTTGAAACGGCCCTGCAACTCGCCGCCGGCGCGCGTGACGAGTGCGGGCGTGAGGCGCGCGACTTCTTCCGCGAAGATCGTGGGCAACTCATTGAAGCGCGCATCGACGGCGGCGCGTTGCGATGCGGGAAGCGCGCGCAGCTCTTCACTCGCCATCAGCGTTTCGCGCAGACGCGGCCCGCCGATCTGGAAGGCCTGCGCGATGGCATCGTTCACGACGCCGCTGTCGACCAGGAGCGAGCGGGCGAGCGCTTCGCCGGCTGAGGAGGCGTTGGCGGGCGCGGCGACGCTGGAGGGCGTCTCGGTCTCGCCCGCCCGCGCGGGGCCGACGAGGGCCGCGAAGGCCAGGAACGGGATGGCGAGGGCGCGCGCCAGGAGGCTCGAAGGGCTCAGGTTCATGCCGCCTTATCGCGGCAAGGCGCGGCGAAAACGGGGCAGCCCGAAAACTAGGGCGAGTCCGTCCGGGCCGGGCGCATCTCGCGCGGACATTCGGGGCCGAGCGCGGTGCAGAGCTCTCCCTGCAAGCGGGTGATGGTTCCGAGCAAGGCGGGCGCGAACGCGGACATCATGGCGCGCTGGAGGCTTTGGCGGAGCGCGCCGCTATTGGCTGCGAACGCCGCGCCCGCCTCGCTTGAGCCGAAACGCAAGAGCGCGGCGGCTTCCTCATCGTTCATGCCGGCGATGGCGGTGCGCATGTCGGCGAGCGTCTGGTCGTTGCTGCGTTGTTCGCCGCGCACGGCGGCCGGCAACGCCGCCATGCTCTGCCTAATCAGTGTTTGACCTGCGGAGGTGCGCAAGAACGCGTCGATTTCGACGAGATGCGCGGGCTGGAATTGGCCATCCAGCTCAACGGCGAACGCCGACACCAGCGCGGGAAGCTGCGCGTTGATTTCGTCGCGCAGGACGTTCGGCATATTGTCGAACGCGGCGAGCGCGGCTTCGCGCCGGCCGCGCGTAACGCCGCGAAGCTGGCGGTTGAAGTTGGTGCGCGCCTCCTCGAAGCGGGCCGCGACCGCTGCGTCGAACGCGGTGGCGACGAGGCCGCTGTCGATCAGGAACGCACGCGCGGCGCCCTGGCCGGCGGCGGAAGGTTCGGCCACCATGGCTTGCGCCGGGCTTGGCGCTTCGGCGCGCAACTCGGCCTTCTGGGCGGCGGCGGGCGCCGCGAGCGCACACAGGGCCGCGACCGCAGCGATCAGATGTCTCATGGCGCTCCCCTCACGCTGCGAAATGTGCCGCACCCGGAACCCTGCGCGCAACTCCTAGCGGCGTTCGTCGCGCGCGCGTTGACAGGGGCGTGCGCGGTGCGTTGGCTGGGGT
>CAZXNY010000116.1:0-1282 GCA_964642205.1 uncultured Caulobacteraceae bacterium | reverse complement strand
GCGGCGTTCGTCGCGCGCGCGTTGACAGGGGCGTGCGCGGTGCGTTGGCTGGGGTCAGATGCGCCGAAAGGCGCCGTGCATTCAGATGGATATGGGGAACATCATGCTGCCGAAGCCGCTCCTTCGAACGGCCGCCGCGTTTGCGCTGATCGCGGGGCTCACCGTGGCGGGCTGCGCCACCACGACCAATGGCAACTCCGGCCCGCAGGCCGCGCCGACTGTGGCGGAGGCGCAAGCCTTCGTGGACGCCGCCGAGCGCGAATTGCGCGAGCGCTCCGAGCACGAGGCGCGCACGGCGTGGGTCTATAACACCTTCATCACCTACGACACCGAGCGCCTGCTTGAGCGCTCGGACGCGGAAGGCACCGAAGCGCGCGTGCGTCTCGCGAGCGGGGCGGCGCGCTTCGCGAACGTCGAACTGCCGGCGGACCTGCGTCGTAAGATCGATCTGCTGCGCCTCTCGCTTGTGCTGCCCGCGCCGCAAACGGAAGGCGCGGCCCGGCAGCTCGCGGAAATCACGACGCGGCTTTCCTCGCGCTACTCGACGGGCCGGATCGATTACCAAGGCCGGCAGGTGACGCTCGATGAACTCGAAGTCTCGATGGGCACCGAGCGCAATCCCGCGCGTCTGGAAGAAATGTGGACCAAGTGGCACGCGGTCGCTTCGCCAATGGCGGGCGATTACGCGCAGATGGTGCAAATCGCCAACCAAGGCGCGCGCGATCTTGGATTCGCTGACGTCGGCCAGATGTGGCTCTCGAATTACGACATGCCGCCCGCGGAGATGGCCGCGGAAGTTGAGCGGCTGTGGGGCCAAGTGCAGCCGCTCTATGAGCAATTGCACTGCCATGCGCGCGCGCAACTCAACGTGCGCTACGGCGATGGGATCGTGCCGCTCGATCAACCGATCCGCGCCGACCTGCTCGGAAATATGTGGGCGCAGTCGTGGGCGACGCTCTATCCGATCGCGGGGCCGCGCCAGTCCAATCCGGGCTACGACCTGACCAACTTGCTGCAGCGCCAGCGTTACGATGCGCAGCGTTTGGTGCGCGCGGGCGAGAACTTCTATTCCTCGCTCGGCCTTGCGCCGATGCCGGCGACGTTCTGGGAGCGCTCGCTGTTCACGCGCCCGGAAGACCGGGACGTCGTGTGCCACGCCTCGGCCTGGAACCTCGATGCGGCGGACGATCTGCGCATCAAGATGTGCATCCACGTGAACGCCGATGATTTCGTGACCGTGCATCACGAGCTTGGGCACAATTACTATCCGCGTGCGTACAAT
>CAZXNY010000115.1:0-8100 GCA_964642205.1 uncultured Caulobacteraceae bacterium | reverse complement strand
TACTGAAAAGCGCGCTGCTCGCGGAGGCGGGCGTAGCGCGCGTCGTGTTCGCCTGCCTCGATCCGCACCCCAATGGCGCGGGCCTCGAAACGCTAGAAAACGCCGGCATCGCCGTCACGGTCGGCGTGCTCGCGAAAGAGGCAAGGGCGATCAACGCCGATTTCTTCGCCGCGTGGGATTCCCCCTCCCCGTGAGGGGAGGGGGTTAGGGGATGGGGTGAATCCCAATGCCCGCGACTAGCGCGCTTTTCAGTATCGCAGCGACAATAACGTCGTGACTCACCCTGTCCCCTCTCCTCGCGGGGAGGGGATGTTTGCGATCTGCGCACACGTCTGCGAAGCAAGTCGCAACACAACACGCACGCGCGCGGCGCGCCGGAGTGATTCATGGAAGGCCATAGCCCAGGCGGGCTCGATCTCATTCAAGTGCTCGCACTGCTCGCGGCGGCGGTGATCGCGGTGCCGCTGTTTCGCCGGCTCGGGCTTGGCTCGGTGCTCGGCTATCTCGCGGCGGGGTTGGTGATCGGCCCGTTCGGGATCGGCATCTTCCACGAATCCGAAGCGATCCTGCACGTCGCCGAACTTGGCGTGGTGATGTTTCTGTTCGTAATCGGCCTCGAGATGCGCCCCACACGGCTTTGGGCGCTACGCCAATCGATCTTCGGGCTCGGCGTTTTGCAAGTCGCGCTGTGCTCGGCGCTGCTCACGGCGGTGGGTGTGCTGACGGGCTTTCCAATCGCAGCGTCGTTCGTCGCCGGCGCGGGCTTCGTGCTGACGTCGACAGCCGTCGTGATGCAGGTGCTCGAAGAGCGCCAGCAGCTCAACAGCGAGAGCGGCCAGCGCGTCGTCTCGATCCTGCTGCTGGAAGATCTCGCGATCGTGCCGTTGCTCGCGGCCGTCGCGTTCCTCGCGCCCATCGCGCAGCAGAACGCGGCGCGCGGTCTGGATTGGGGCGCGATTGCCATCGGCGTCGCCGCCATCGTCGGGCTGATTTTGGCGGGGCGTTATCTCCTCAACCCGATGTTCCGCGTGCTCTCACGCTCGGGTGCGCGCGAAGTGATGACGGCCGCGGCATTGCTCGTTGTGCTCGGCGCCGCCGTTGGCCTGCAAATGGGCGGGCTCTCAATGGCGATGGGCGCGTTCCTTGCCGGCGTGATGCTCTCGGAATCGACGTTCCGCCATCAGCTCGAAGCCGACATCGAACCGTTCCGCGGCATTCTGCTCGGCCTCTTCTTCCTCGCCGTCGGCATGTCGCTCGATCTCGCCGTCGTTGCGCGCAGCTGGCAACTCGTGGCCGGCTACGTCGCCGCCTACATGATCGTCAAAGCGCTCGCGATCTACGCCGTCGCGCGCCTGTTGAAGACGAGCCACGGCGAAGCGCTTGAACGCGCGGTGCTGATGGCGCAGGGCGGCGAGTTCGCGTTCGTGCTCTATGGCGCAGCGCTCGGCGCCGGCATCATCACGGCGGACCAATCTTCGATCCTTACCGCGATCATCGTTGTCTCCATGGCCCTAACGCCGCTCGCGTTGCTCGCGCTGCGCACGTTCAAGCCAAAGCCCAAAGCGCTCGCGGACGGAATCGACACGCCTGAAAAACTCAGCGGCGAAGTGCTGGTGATCGGGTTTGGGCGCGTCGGGCAAGTCGCGAGCCAGCTGCTGCTCGCGCGCGGCCACACGATTTCGATCATCGATACCGACGTGGAGATGATCCAAGCTGCGGCCGATTACGATTTCAAAGTCTATTACGGCGATGGCTGCCGGCTCGATATTCTGCACGCCGCCGGCGCCGGCCGCGCGAAGGCGGTGCTCGTCTGCACAGACAACAAAGCCGCGACCAACCGCGCCGTCGAGCTGATGAAGTCCGAATTTCCGCTGACGCCCGTGCTCGTGCGCTCGTTCGATCGCGAACACGCGCTCGAACTCGTGAAGAAGAACGTCGACTTCCAGATGCGCGAAACATTCGAGAGCGCGCTGATGCTGGGCGCCAAAACACTCGAAGTGCTCGGCCAGAACGAAGACGAGATCGCCGACACGATCGCCGAAATCCGCCGCCGCGATGAGCAGCGCTTCGAGGCCGAACTCACCGGCGGCTTCGAAGAAGGCCGCTCCTTCTTCCGCGGCAATGCCACGAACCAGAAGCTGGACCTCCCCAAGGTCGAGGAAAACGTCGCCGGGAAGTAAATTCCATCAAAGTGGATTGACGTATCAATTGAGATTGATCTAATTGGCGGCATGAGTTTGCCGCCGCCCGCCGATCTTGCCCCTCCGCCCGAGTTTTTGCGGCTCGCGGGCCACCCGCTGCGCTGGCGGCTCCTCACCGAGCTCTCCCGCAGCGACCTCAGCGTTCACGAACTCACCGGCCTCGTCGGCGAGCCGCAGAACCTCGTCTCCTACCACCTCGGAAAATTGCGGGACGGCGCGCTGGTCTCCGCACGCCGCAGCTCGGCCGACAGGCGCGACACCTATTACGGCCTCAACCTCGCGCGCATCGGCGCGCTGCTCTCGGAAACGGGCGGTGCGCTTCATCCAGGCCTGCGGCTCGTTGCGCCTGCGCCGGTTGAGGAAATCGCGCCCGCGCGCGTGCTCTTTCTCTGCACCGGCAACAGCGCGCGCTCACCCATGGCTGAGGCGCTGGCGCAGGCGCGCTCGGGCGGCGCGATCACCGCGTTTAGCGCCGGCAGCGATCCCAAACCGGTGCACCCGAACGCTGTGCGCGTGATGCGCGAAGATTACGGGCTCGAACTTTCGCAGCACGTGCCGCGTCATCTGGATGTTTTCGCCGAGCAGCCCTTCGAGTGGGTGATCAGCCTGTGCGACCGGGTGCGCGAAGCGTGTCCCGAGAGCTTCGCCGGCGCCGCCCCGCGCGCGCACTGGAGCATCGCCAATCCCGCGACCGGCGCACGCGATGACGAAACCTACGCACTTTTCAAGGAAACCGCGGCCGCGCTCGCCACGCGCATCGATTTCCTGCTCGCAAAACTCGCCGAAAAATCACCCGCGCCCTGAATAACAAGGAGGAACGCGCGATGCCCGATCTGAAAGAAATGGTAAGCGTCCGCTACATCGTGACCGACGTCGCGGAGTCCGTCACATTCTACACCAAGTATCTCGGCTTCGAGGTTCTCACGAACTTTCCGGCCTTCGCGGACGTCGCGCGCGGCAATCTGCGTTTGCTGCTGAGCGGCCCGATGAGTTCGGCCGCGCGCCCAATGCCAGACGGCGAAAAGCCCACGCCCGGCGGTTGGAATCGCATCCATCTGATCGTCGATGATCTCGCCGCCGAAGTCGCGCGGCTTAAAGCGGCCGGCGCGCCGTTCCGCAACGAAATTCTGGAAGGGCCGGGCGGCAAGCAAGTGCTGCTGCAAGATCCGTCCGGCAATGTCGTGGAGTTGTTTCAGCCCGCCGCCGCATTCGCGCAAGCGCGCTGAGGCGTGTCATGGCGGCTGTGATCGATACAACTCCCGCGCCGCGGCGCGGCTGGCGCATCGCGACAGGGATGTTGGTGCTCGCCGTGTTCGCCGAAGCTGTGTTCGCCGGCGCGCTGCTCTCGGGCGTCGAATGGGCGCGCCGCGCGCATATGATGAGCGCCGCCGCGCTGATCGTGCTCTCGTTGTTGTCGGCGCTGGCCGCGCTCCTTGCGCTCCGGCGCGTGGCGAACGGACCCAAGCTTGGCTGGATACTGCTCGGCCTCGCGTTGGTGCTGATTGCGCAAGCGATAGTTGGCGCGCTGTCTGCAAAGGGCGCCAACCTCATGTGGCTGCACGTCCCGCTCGGCGTTGCGCTCGTCGGGCTTGCGGGCCAGGCGGCCGCCACCGCGCGCAGCTTGGGCGCACGCACGTGACCGCAGCGTACAACGTGCTGTTTCTGTGCACAGGAAACAGCGCGCGCTCGATTTTGGCGGAAGCTATCCTCAATCATCTCGGTGCGCCGCGCTTCACAGCGTTCAGCGCGGGCACGCGGCCCAAGGGCGGCGTGCATCCAGATGCGCTCGCGCTGCTGCGCGATCATCGGCTGCCGGTGGAGGGCTTGCGCTCCAAGAGCTGGGATGAGTTTGCGCAGCCCGGCGCGCCGCCGCTCGATTTTGTATTCACCGTTTGCGATAGCGCCGCGCGCGAGCCTTGCCCGATCTGGCCAGGCCGCCCGGTCAGCGCGCATTGGAGCGCGCCCGATCCCTCGTTGTCGAACGATCCACAAGCGTGGCTGAGCGTCTACCGCCTGTTCCAAAGCCGCATCATGGTGTTCTGCGCGCTGCCGTTCGAAGCGGTCGGCGCCGGGGCGCTTCAGAGCAAGTTGCAGGAGATCGGCGCTTAAGCGAGCGCGCGCTTGAGGTAGCTGTGAAAACGCCAGAGGCACGCTTCGAGATGCGAGAGCGGGCCGGGTTCGTAGAACGGGCTCTCAACGCCGCGCTGCATGCCGGCGCACACGGGAATGTCTTCCAAATGTATCCCGTTGATCGCGTCGCGATATTGCGCGGCGATAGCCGGAACTTCCGCGAGCTCCGGCGGCGCAAGCAGGTGCACGCGCAGCTTGAAGCGCGTGCGCGTAATGTCCGTGAGCTCGTACCAGACGCCGAGCCGGCCAGCGCTAAACGCCATCAGCGTGAGCGGAAAGATCGCCGCGACGGTGAAGGGCGCGTGTTCCGCATCGGCGCCAGGATTTTCCAGCACCGTGAAGCAATCGCCATGCGCGCCTTCATGCGTGCCGAAGCCGGGATGCGTCTTCTGCAAGCTCTCCGCGTGTGGGCCAATGTGGTGGTACGATTCCAGGAAGTTCTCGATCATCACCTTCCAATTCCAAGGCGAGTCGAACTCGATCACGCCGCAGGTGACGAGCGTTGCGGGATCGTCTTCAGCCAAACGCGCGGCAAGCGGCGCAAGCTGCGCGCCAAGCGCGGGCGCATCGCCGGAGAGATTGGCGAACACCCAGCCGCCCCAGCTCTCATGGCGGATGCGGGGCAGGGCGCACGCTTCGCGTACGAACGCCTCGGATTTGTCCATCGCGGGCGCCGAGAGCAGTTTGCCATCGAGTCCGTAGCGCCACAGGTGATACGGGCAGGTCAGGGCCTTCGCCGCGCCTGCGCCCTCCGTCACGGGCATGCCGCGATGGCGGCAGATGCGCGATAGCACATGGAGCGCGCCGTCCGCCTCACGCGTCACAACCAGCGGCGCGCCGAAGAGATCGACGCTGAGAAAACTCCCGGCGGCGATCTCGCTCTCGCGCGCCACCGGCGCCCAGCCGCCGCGAAACACGCGCACGACTTCCGCTTCAAACACGTCTTCGTCTGTGAAGGCGGCGCGCGGCAGCGCGCGCGCTTGCGCCAGCGTGTCGGCCACGCCGGCATACGCGTTCACGCCGCGCCTCGTGGCGTATCGGCTGCGATCATCCGTTCGTAGAGCGCCATCGACGCGCGCACGAAGGCTTCCTTGGTGAACTTCGCTTCGTAGGTGCGCGTGCCGTTTTCGACGAGCCGCTGCGCAAGGTCGGCGTCTTCGATCACGCGACGGAGCGCTTCGCGCAGCGCGTCCGGATCGTCCTTCGGCACCAGCAGCGCATCGACTTCGTTCGTCACCGTCGCCGCAGGCCCCGCAGCGTCCGCGACGACGAGCGGCTTTTTCGCGGCCCATGCCTCGATCGTGACATTGCCGAACGGTTCGTAGCGCGACGGGAACGCGACGATATCGCACGCCGCGAGTAGTTCGGCGCGATCCGTGCGCCAACCGAGGAAATGCGCACGGTCCGCAACGCCGACGCGTTCGGCGTGTGCTTTGAGCTCCGCCTCGATCGGCCCCGTGCCCGCGATCCACGCATGCACGCCCGGCAAGCCCGCGAGTGCATCAAGCAGCGTATCGATGCCCTTCTTCTGGTGGAGCCGCGCCAGCGTCAGCAGGGCAGGCGCGCCTTCCGGCGTGTTGAGGCTCGCGCGCGGCGTTGGCGGCGCGATCTCGACGTTGCCGTAGGAGTTGAGAATACTTACGCGATCGGGCGGCGCGCCCTGCGCGATGATGTGCTTCTCAAGATCGCGCGTCATGCCGACATGCCATTCGCAATTCTTGAAGCGCGCGAGTTTGTAATAGCCGCCGTACCAGCCAACATTACGCGCGCGCGTCTTGCGAGGCGCGAACGTCCCGGCGCGGCCCATCCAGTAATGGGAAACGTCGGGCTTGAAGGTCTCAAGCGCGCTGCGGATCGCGTTTGATGTCGGTCCGCGCAGCAGCGGATTGAAGTCGGCGAGCGTCACGCTTGCGCCGCACGCTTCCAGCTCACGCACGCGGCCTTCATTATCCGGCCGCGTCACAACGTGCTGCGCCACGCCCGCCTCGGCGAGCGCGACGACGGCGTCGCGCATGATGCTTTCAGCGCCCCCATCCCTGGCGCCGGCCATGACGTGCAGAACGCGCATGCGTGTGTCGTTACCCTCTCCGCCCCATTCCGGGGCGCGCGGCCCACTAGCCGCCCCCGGCCGCTCCCGTCAAACCCGGCGCTGAGGATCGACGGTTGGGTCATTCTCCCGCAGCAGCGCATCGAAATAGGCGATCGTGCGCGTGAGCCCTTCCTCGAGTTGCACCGCCGGCTCCCACTTGAGGTGCGTCTTGGCCTTGGTGATGTCCGGTTGGCGCTGGCGCGGGTCGTCGGCCGGCAGCGGCTTATGGACGATCTGCGATTTCGAGCCGGTAAGCTTGATCGTCAGTTCCGCCAGCTCGCGCATCGTGAACTCGACCGGATTGCCGCAATTGATCGGGCCGGTGATCTCCGCTGGCGTGTCCATGAGCCGCAGCAGCGCTTCGATCAAGTCATCGACGTAGCAGAACGAGCGCGTCTGCTGGCCATCGCCGAACAACGTGATGTCGTCGCCTTTCAGCGCCTGCACGATGAAGTTGGAAACCACGCGCCCGTCGTTCGGGTGCATGCGCGGCCCGTACGTGTTGAAGATGCGCGCGACCTTGATCTCAAGGTTGTGCTGGCGGTGATAGTCGAAGAACAATGTCTCGGCGCAGCGCTTGCCTTCATCGTAACAAGAGCGCGGGCCGATCGGGTTCACGTGCCCCCAATATTCTTCCGTCTGCGGGTGCTGCACCGGGTCGCCGTACACTTCAGACGTTGACGCCTGCAGGATGCGCGCCTTTAGCCGCTTCGCGAGCCCAAGCATGTTGATCGCGCCATGCACGCTCGTCTTCGTCGTCTGCACCGGGTCGTGCTGGTAGTGCACGGGGCTTGCGGGGCAGGCGAGGTTGAAGATCCGGTCAACCTCGACGAACAGCGGGAACGTCACGTCATGCCGCATGAACTCGAATTGCGGCGTGCCGATCAGGTGCGCGACGTTGCGCTTGCGGCCCGTGAACAAGTTATCGACGCACAGCACATCGTCGCCGCGCGCGATCAGCCGGTCGCATAGGTGCGAGCCGAGAAAGCCGGACCCGCCGGTCACCAGGATGCGTCTGTCGCTCACGGAAACTCCTCTGAGCCGCGGGGTGTACGCGAGGGGCGGGAGGGCCACAACCGGCCCTCGCCCGCGCGCCACTCACCCGCGCGGTTGCGCTCACATGACAAGCGCGCCCGGACGCGCCAAAAGCACGGGATGACCGATAAGATCGATCCGTCCAAGGCGCTCGCCTCCGGCAAAGGCGCGCTGCTCGCCGAAAGCGAGGCGCTGGCGCAGCTGGCCGCCGCGCTCGATGGCCCGATGGCAGCGCCCTTCCTCGCCGCCGCGGGGCTGATGCAGGGCGCCAAGGGCCGCGTGATCGTCACCGGCATGGGCAAGTCTGGCCACGTCGCGCGCAAAATCACCGCAACGCTCGCGAGCACCGGGCGGCCCGCGTATTTCGTGCACCCCGCCGAAGCGAGCCACGGCGATCTCGGCATGATCGGCGAGGGCGATTGCGTGCTCGCGATCTCGCGCTCGGGCGACGTGCCGGAGCTGACGGATATTCTCCATCACTGCCGCCGCCTGAGAATTCCGCTGATCGGGATGACGTTCCGCGCCAAGAGCTCGCTCGCTGAAGCGAGCGACGTGGTGCTGCTGCTGCCTGACTGCGGCGAAGCGAGCGAAGCCGCGCCTGCGCCGACCGAATAATAGACTGGCTGGCCGGGCGTCACCGAAACG
>CAZXNY010000114.1:0-8108 GCA_964642205.1 uncultured Caulobacteraceae bacterium | reverse complement strand
GTGGTTGGTCGAATAGACCCAGCGCTTCCAGTCGTAGAGGCTGGGGCGGTGGTCTTCGCCATGAGCCTCGTCGTGAGCGGCGTGTTCGGCGGCCATCTCTCTACTCCGAATTCGTTCTAGCGCGCGGGCGCTTCAGCGCGGGCAGGCGCGGGCGTGGCCGGCGCTGCGCCCGTTGCGGGCGCGCCGGTCGGCGGTGTGTCGGGATCGCTCGCGGGCGCGGCGGTTTCGGCGCTGGCGAGCGAGCCGCCCTGCGAGAGCACCCAGCGGTCAAACTCTTCGCGGCTCACGGCGCGCACTTCGATCGGCATGAAGGCGTGGTTGAGGCCACAGAGCTCGGAGCACTGGCCGTAATAGGTACCTTCGCGCGTCACGTTGAACCAGCTGTCGTTCACGCGGCCCTGGATGGCGTCTTCCTTGACGCCGAACGCGGGCACGGCCCAAGCATGGATCACGTCATTGGATGTCACGAGCACACGCACGTTGGTGTCGATCGGCACGTAGATCGCGTTGTCCACAGCCAACAGATGCGGGCGGCCCGCGGCGTCCGCTTCGTCTTCCGGCAGCATGTTCGACGTGACGCTCACGTTCATGCCTTCGTATTCGTACTGCCAGAACCAGGAATTGCCCGTCACCTTGATGGTGATCTCGGACGGCGGAATCCGCTCGGAGTGGAAGAGCAGCGGGAACGATTGCCAGGCGATCGCCACGAGGATCAGCACCGGCACGACGGTCCAGACCACTTCGACGAGCATGTTGTGCGTGAACTTGCGCGGCGTTGGGTTGGCGCGGCGGTTGTAGCGCACGATCACCCATACCAGCAGCGCCAGTACGAACAGCGATGTCGCGAAAATGACTGGCAGCACGAAGTGGTGGAAGCGCTGAATCTCTTCCATAATCACGGTCGCGGCCGGCTGCAGATCGTAGCCGCCTGGCACCGGTTGGTCCGCCCATGCTGCGCCCGATCCGGCGAGCATCGCCGCCAGCCCGATCAATCCCCCTCGCTTCACGCTCGGACCTCCATCTGCCCCTACAAGCCCTTGTGCGCCCATCGGCCGATCCCGGCCCAATATCGAGCGCACGACGCATGGTCCTTCGGACCTTCACGTGGGCGGCATTACACGCACGCGGTATGGCGCGCTCCGGGCTCCCGGCCTATACTTGAAAGGCGCGGCAAAGAACCGCGCCAGGGTCCAAGAATCGGGCCGTAGGACTCCGTCACGGGCCGTATGGGTGCTAGCATGAGCCGACGCCGCCTTCCAAGGCGTCTCCCCGCCGCGCTGGGATGCGCGGCCGCGTTGTTGTTGGCGCCGGCCGCGTTTGCGCAGCCGGGCGAACCGGCGCAGCGGGGCGACGCGGCGGCCCGCACCACGATTGGCGCGCCGAACGCGCAAGCGTGCAACCAGGCCGCGGCCTCTGGCGAAGCGTCCGAAGCCGCGATCGCCAATTGCACCCGCGCGATCGAGGAAGAACGCCTCTCGCGCATCAACGTGATTTCGACTCGCATCAATCGTGGCGCGATCCACCTGCGCCGCCGCGAAGGCGCGGCCGCCCTCGCCGATTTCGACGCTGTGATCGCAATGGATCGGCGCAACGCCGAGGCGTACGTGAACCGTGGCGCGGCGCTCATCATGATTGGCCGGCCAGGCCCGGCGGTCGGCGCCATCACCGAAGCGCTCACGCTTGGCGTGCGCGAGCCGCACAAGGCCTATTACAACCGCGGCGCCGCGCGCGAGGCGCTCGGCGATTTGCGCGGCGCATACGAAGATTACTCCACAGCGCTGCAGATCGAGCCCGATTGGGGCCCCGCTGGCCAGGAGCTGGCGCGCTTCGTGCGGATGCGGCGCGAACGGTTGGCGAGCGTCGTCGGCGCCTCGACGCTTGCGCCACCTGGCGGGTCAGGCGCTCCAACGGAGAACGCGCCATGAAGAAGCGCTTTGCGTTCGCCGGAGCTGCCGCTCTGGCGCTGCTGATGCTTCCCGCCGCCGCGCAAGCTGCGGTCACCGTCATCGGCTCGACGCGCGGCCACGATTGCTACCAGGCCGCCATCGAGGGCCGCGCCGATCGCGCCGCCGTCGACACATGCACGGGCGCGCTCGAACAGGAGGCCTTTGGCTCCCGCGACCGGGCCGCGACACTCGTGAACCGTGGTGTCGTCTATCTGCACCGCCAAGAGTGGAATGACGCGCTCCAAGATTTCGACCGCGCCATCGCGATGCGCCCGCAACTCGGCGAAGCGCACGTCGACCGGGGCGCCGCGCTCATCATGCTGCGGAACTACACCGGCGCGATCGAAGCGATCACCCACGGTCTCACGCTTAATCCCGAGGATCCGCACGAGGCCTATTTCAACCGCGGTCTCGCTTACGAACTCTCAGGCGACCTCCGGCGGGCCTATCTCGACTACCGGCGCGCCTCGGAAATTGCGCCCGAGTGGCCGCGGCCGCACCTCGAAATGGCCCGCTTCACGGTCACGCGCGCGCCCGCCGCCGCAAACTAAGCGAATCGGAACCGAAGCGTTCGCTGCCGCAGCTTCAGCCGCGACGGACCCTTCGGCGCGCCCTATATCTTTCCCAACACGCACATCCAGAAAGGCGCGCCCCGCATGGCCGACACATTGAGTCCCGCTCCCGCCGCCGCAGAACTCGACTGGGCCGCAGCGGGCCGCATCCTCGCCGACGCCGCCCACAAGGCCGACGACGCGGAGCTCTTCGTTGAAGAGAGCCGCTCCGAGAGCTTCATGTGGGACGACGGGCGCCTCAAATCGGCAAGCTACGACGCCGCGCAAGGCTTTGGCCTGCGTGTCGTCGCGGGCGAGCGCGCCGGCTATGGGCACGCCAGCGTCTTGGAGACGGATGCGATCGGCCGCGCGGCCGAGGCCGCCGCGAGCGTGCGTGGCGGGCATGACGGCCAGCTGGACGTTTCGCCCACGCGCGTGAACCGGGCGCTCTACGCGGATGTCGATCCGCTCGACGCGCCCTTCTTCACCGACAAGACCGCGCTCCTCGCCGAGATCGACGCGTATGTGCGCGCGCGCGATCCAAGCGTCGTGCAAGTTTCGGCCTCGCTCGCGGGTTCGCGCCGCGCCGTCACGATCCTTCGTCCCGACGGCGAACGCTTCCACGACGCGCGACCGCTGGTGCGCGTGAACATCTCCGTCACCGTCGAACGCGATGGCCGCCGCGAATCAGGTTCGTGCGGCGCGGGCGGGCGCGAAGCTTACGCACATTTCATCACGCCCGATCGCTGGAAGGCGATGGCCGACGAAGCGCTGCGCATCGCGCGCGTGAATCTCGATTCGATTCCCGCGCCGGCCGGCGAGATGGACGTCGTGCTCGGGCCGGGTTGGCCCGGCGTGCTGCTGCACGAAGCGGTCGGCCACGGCCTCGAGGGCGACTTCAACCGCAAGGGCACGTCGGCGTTCGCGGGCAAGATCGGCGAGCGCGTCGCCTCTGAAGGCGTCACCGTGGTCGATGACGGCACGTTCGAGAACCGCCGCGGCTCGCTCACGATCGACGACGAAGGCACGCCGACCGGCCGCACCGTTCTCATCGAAAACGGCATTTTAAAAGGCTATTTGCAGGATCGGATGAATGCCCGGCTCATGGGCGTTGCGCCCACCGGCAATGGCCGGCGCGAAAGTTTCGCCCATCGCCCGATGCCGCGCATGACCAACACCTTCATGACCGCCGGCGACAAAGACCCAGGCGAAATCCTCGCGAGCTTGAAGCGCGGCGTCTACGCCGTGAACTTCGGCGGCGGTCAGGTCGACATCACGTCCGGCAAGTTCGTCTTCCAATGCACGGAGGCCTACCTCGTCGAAGGCGGCAAGATCGTCGCGCCGATCAAGGGTGCGACTCTGATCGGCGACGGCCCCTCCGCGCTCACGCGAGTCACGATGGTCGGCAACGATCTCAAACTCGATGACGGAGTCGGCACGTGCGGAAAAGGCGGACAGAGCGTGCCTGTCGGTGTTGGACAACCGACACTCTACATCCAAGGACTGACGATCGGCGGCGCATAACCTCACAGGCGTATTTACATCTCGCGACTCTCGCGTAACGTCCGAGTCGTCTCACCTACCTGGGAGGGTTCTTATGGCTGCTGCCAAGAAGAAAACTGCTGCGAAGAAGGCCCCTGCGAAGGCGGCCAAGAAGAAGAAGAAGTAGTCCTTCTTTTTCGTTCGCAAAGTAAGGAAGCGCCGTCGGGTTCACGCCCGGCGGCGTTTCTCTTTGCGCCATCGGCATGTCGTTCGTCGCAAAACGCATCGTTGCGTGAGCGAGAAGCATCAAGCGCCGCATCCGTTTCGCGCATCCGCAGCATCCCTGCGCTCACAAGCTCGTGCCCTGCCGCTCGTCGCATCGGCGTGGAAAGGGCGCGACGACGGCGCCAGGGATGGCGCCAGACGGGGATATGAAGACCAATGCTGAAGCGCGTTTTGATGAGTACGGCGCTCGCGCTGTGCGGGGGCGCCTACGCCCAAGAAGTTGAGCCTGAGTCGCTCGAATCGCCGGCGCAAACGGCGCTTCCAACGCCGCCCTTGGCGGACGAAACCGGCCGCGTCGTCTACCCGCCGGCGTTTTTCAACAGGTTTTCTCCATCGAACGCGTTCGACATGGTGAGCCGCGTTCCAGGGTTCACGCTGACCGAGGGCGAAGACCGCCGCGGATTCTCAAGCGCCGCGGGCAATCTCCTCATCGATGGCGAACCGCCCTCTTCGAAGAACGAAGACCTCGAAGACATCCTCCGCCGCATCCCGGCAGCGCAGATCGAGCGGATCGAACTGCTGCGGGGCGCGGCCGCCTCGGGCGATGCGGGCGGCGGACAGACGACGCTGGTCAATGTTGTACGCAGTCCCACCGCCGGCGCTGGCGTCTGGGAGTTGGCGCACGAGTACTCCATCCGCCGCGAGCGCGTATCGCCGCGCGGTTCAGCTTCCTGGAGCGGGCGCGTGGGCGACGTGGAGTACGCGCTTGGCGCGCGCCGCTTCCTCGAATATCGCCCTCTGAACGGCTACCGCATCCTCACCAACGGCGCGGGCCAGGTCACGCAGACACGGCTCGATGAAACGCCGCGCACCTTCCGCGAGGCCGCGGCCAACGCCGAGATCGCCTTCCCGTTGCTCGGCGGGCGCATGCGCGCCAACACGCAGATCCAGCGCTACGAGATCGATCCGTTGCTGAACTCGCTGGGCTACGCGCCCGGCGGCGTTTTCACCGACGATTTCGACGTCGCCATATTCGAGCGGCAGCAGAACTTCGAGCTCGGCGGCAATTACACGCGCGACATTGGCGATGCGGAACTTGAGCTGATCGCACTCGGCGTGCGGCGCGGCTTCTATGACGACCAGGGAACGGTCAGCCGCAACGCGCTCGGCGTCGAGACGGGCGCAACGGATCAAGCGCGGCGGCGCGACTTCGGCGAATACATCCTGCGCGGCGTGGTCACCGCCCCGCTCGCCGAGGGCCATCGCCTGCAGGTCGGCGCCGAGGGCGCGTTCAACAGCCTGGACGCCCGCTTGCGCCTCTCCAACACCGTTGGCGGCGTCACCACGCCCGTCGCGCTCGCGGCCGCCAACGTGCTGATCGAGGAAACGCGCGGCGAAGCGTTCGTCACGCACCTCTGGCAGCCAGCCGAACGTTGGTCGATCGAAACCACCGCCGCCTTCGAAACCTCAACGCTCACGCAAAGCGGCGACACCAGGCTCGAAACCGAGCTGAGCTTTTGGAAGCCGAGCTTCCAAATCACGCGCACGTTCGGCGAACGCAACCAAGCGCGCATCCGCGTCTATCGCGACGTGGGCCAGCTCGACTTCAATGACTTCGTCTCAGGCGCGTCCGTTGCGGACGCGCTGATCTCCGGCGGCAACCCAAACCTCCAACCGGAGACATCCTGGCGGATTGAAGCGGCGACCGATCTCCGGTTTGGCGCGGACGCGGCGTTCGGCATCACGCTGTTCCACTGGGAGGTGGAAGACGCCGCGGACCTTGTGCCCGTCGGCCCGATCGGCGCGCGTGTGCCCGCGCCCGGCAATATCGGTGAAGGCACGCGCGATGGCGTGCGGCTCTCCGGCGCAATTCCGCTCGGCGCCGTCATTCCCGGCGGGCGCTTCACGTTCAACACCACGTTGCAATCGGGCGAGGTCACCGATCCCGTCACGCTGCGCCCACGCACGGTGACGGAGTTGCGCGACACGGAAATCCGCGCCGAGTTCCGCCAGGATTTGCCCGAGATCGATTTCGCGTGGGGCGTTCGCTACTTCAAGCAAAGCCAGTTCGAGATCTTCCGCCTGAACGAGATCGAGACCTACGAGGAAGGCCCGTTCATCGACATCTACGCCGAAAGCACCGCGATCCCCGGCATCAAGCTCGGCCTCACACTGCTCTCGGCGACGAACGAGCCGTTCCGGCGCGACCGCATGTTCTTCACGCCCGATCGCTCCGGCGCCTTTACCGGGCGCGAGTATCGCGAGCGGCATTTCGGCTCTTTCTTGGTGTTCTCCGTATCCGGTACGCTTGGAGGCTAAAGCTTCCGGAGGAACCCATGAGAAACCTGATCGCTGCGGTCGCTGGCGCGTGCGTGCTTGCCGCGTGCGCCGCGCAGCCGGCTCCGGAAGCGCCGGCGCTGCCGACAACGGCCGCGCCAGTTCTCACGGCCCCGTTCGCGCGCCAGCGCGCCGAGTGGAACGAGCCATTCGCGCCGTTCAATGTGATTGGCAACATTCACTTCGTGGGCTCCGCCGGGCTCTCCTCTTTCCTCATCACGTCGCCGCAGGGCCACGTCTTGATCGACGGCGCCTTGCCGGAAACGGCCGATCAAATTCTCCAAAACATCAGAACGCTCGGCTTCGACCCGCGCGACGTGCGCGTGCTCTTGAACAGCCACGCGCACTTCGATCACTCGGGCGGCCTCGCCGCGCTAAAGTCGGCGACAGGCGCGCGCTTCTACGCCAGCGAAGGCGATCGCGAAGAGCTTGAGAGCGGCCACATCGCGTATGGCCCCTCCGCGCTTGTCGATACGCCGCCCATCCACGTCGATCATGTACTCGCCGATGGCGAGACCATCACCGTCGGCCCGATCCAACTCACGGCGTTCATCACACCGGGCCACACGCAAGGCTGCACCAGCTTTTCGATGCCCGTCGGCGAAACGCGCACGGTGTTTTTTCATTGTTCATCGAGCGTGGGCGGCCAAAGCATCGCGCCCGAAGCCTATCCCGGCATGGTCGCGGATTATCGCGCGACGTTCGCGCGCGTCCGGGGCATGCGCGCCGACGTCTTCCTCGCCAACCATCCGGAATTTTTCGACATGGCGGCCAAGCGGCAACGCCAACTCGCCGGCGGCGGAAACCCGTTCATCGATCCGGGCGAACTTCAGCGCTTCAATAGCCGCATGGAAGCCGCGTTCGAGGCGGAACTCGCGCAGCAACAAACGCGCGCGCCGGCGAACTAGCGCGCTGGGCCGCTCCGCGTCCGCGGCTTCGGCGGCGTGGGCGCTGGGTCCGGCTCGAACATCGGGTTCGGATCGAAGTGCCCCGCAAACGGCGCATCTTGCAGGTAATCCGGCAGGCGCGCGTTCACGGCCTTCGCGCCGGACACAGCGATGATCTGGCGGTCCTTGGCCATATTGCGCAGCACGTCGGCGTCGATATCGCCGATCAGCTCGGCGCTCTCTTTCGCCATCAGATGGTTGGCGACGCCGAACAGCTGAAACACGCCGGCATTGTTGAAGATCGTGCGCCAGTCGTTCGGATAGAGCCGCTGCAGCTGCGACAGATCCTGGAAGAACGGCCACACCTGGAGGCCGTAGCCGCGCAGCAGCGTCATCGATTGGCGAAGCGGCCCGAACTCGCCGAGCTGCGCACATTCATCGAGCAGGAACAGCGTCGAGCGCTTCGGGCGGCGCCGGCGGCCCATCACCGTCAGCATCAGCGCGCCGACCCACAGGCGCAGCAGCGCGCCGTGGCTCTCAAGCTTATCGGGCGGAATGACGATGTAGATCGTCATCGGATCGCCGCGCCGCACCGCATCGAGATCGATTGAGCTGCGCGACAGCGAGCGCAGCGCCGAATCCGAATTGACGACTTTGAGATAGCTCTGCGCCGTCGAGAG
>CAZXNY010000113.1:0-8189 GCA_964642205.1 uncultured Caulobacteraceae bacterium | reverse complement strand
CCCGACCGCGGAGGTTTCGCTCACCAATCTGGTACGCGAGCAGATTTTGGATGAAGCGCAGCTGCCGATCCGGATGACGGCCGACACGCCATGCTTTCGCGCGGAAGCGGGCGCGGCGGGACGCGATACGCGCGGCATGATCCGCATGCACCAGTTTCGCAAAGTCGAGCTCGTGTCGATCACGACGCCGGAGCAGTCGGCCGATGAGCATGAGCGCATGACAACATGCGCGGAAGCGGTGCTGAAGAAGCTGGAACTTCCGTTCCGCCGGATGCTGCTGTGCGCGGGCGATATGGGGTTCGGGGCGCGCAAGACGTACGATCTCGAAGTATGGCTGCCGAGCCAGAACAAGTATCGCGAGATCAGCTCGTGCTCGAATTGCGGGGATTTCCAGGCGCGGCGGATGAACGCGCGGTATCGTTCGAAGGATGGCGTGAAGTTCGTGCACACGCTGAACGGCTCGGGCCTTGCGGTGGGGCGCACGCTCGTTGCGGTGCTGGAAACGTACCAGAACCAGGATGGCAGCGTGACCGTTCCGGCGGCGCTACGGCCCTATATGGGCGGGCTCGAGCGGATCGAGAAAGCCTGACGGAACCGCGCCGGACTCGCGCTAAGCTCGCCTCACAATAAGGGAGGCGCGCATGCGTTATGCGGGGCACAACATTCTGGCGATCGCGGTCGCGGCGATCGTGATGTACGCGCTGGGCGCGGCGATTTACGGGTTCTTGTTCTCGGCGCTCTGGCAGGCGGAAACCGGCTTTGACCATGCCGACTACGTTGGCCTTGAGTGGCGCATGGCGCTTTCGCCCGTGATGCCGATCCTGATCGCGACGGGACTTTCCATCGTTCAGAAATGGCGCAACCAGAGCGGCATGACGGCGGGCGCCGTCGCGGGATTTGTGATCGCGCTTGTGTTTCTGCTGCCCACGCTGCTCTACAGCTTTGTTTACAGCACCGAGAGCGAAATCGTGCTCGCGATCGATGCGCTGCATGTGTTTCTGATTTCGATGGTTGGCGGGGCGATCATCGGAGCGTGGAAGTAGCGGGCCGATGCGCATTCTCTGCACCAATGACGATGGCGTGCACGCCGAAGGGCTCGCGGTGCTGGAGCGCATCGCGCGCGCGCTTTCCGATGATGTCTGGGTGATTGCGCCGGAGACAGAGCAATCGGGCGTTTCGCGCGCGCTTACGCTGACGATGCCAGTGCGTGTGCGCGCGGCGGGCGCGCAGCGCTTTGCGGTAACGGGCACGCCGACGGATTGCGTTCTGCTGGGCGTCAACGAGCTGATCGAAGGCGCAAAGCCTGATCTGGTGCTCTCGGGCGTCAATCGCGGATCGAACCTTGCGGAAGACGTGACGATGTCCGGCACCATCGCGGGCGCGCTGCAGGGGATGCATCACGGCATTCCCTCGATCGCGCTTTCGCAGACGCGCGGGTTTCGCGGCGAAGAAGCGGTGGCGTGGGAGACGGCGGCACGCTTTGCACCGGGGATCATCAAGCGACTCGTCGAGACGGGCTGGCCGCGTGACGTGGTGATGAACATCAATTTCCCGGATGTGCTGCCGGACGATGTGACGGCGGTGGAAGTGACGCGCCAGGGCGAGCGCGATCAGGACATTCGCCGCGTTGAGAAGCGCACCGATTTGCGCGGCAATGGCTATTACTGGATCGGGTTTCGCCCCCAGCGCTCCAACCCGCCGGAAGGCACCGATTTGCGTGCGGTGTATGATGGGCGCATTTCGGTGACGCCGCTGCATGTGGATCTCACGCACGCCGAGACGGTCGCGAAGCTGAAGGGCGTGCTGGGCGGAGCGCCGCCGAAAGCATGAGCGAAGGGTTCGATCCGCAGCGCTTGATGCGCTTCGTGCTCGATATGCGCACGGCGGGCGTTACGGATGCGCGCGCGCTGCGTGCTTTGGAGCTTACACCGCGCGATCACTACGCGCCGGCGCATTTGGCGGCGCTCGCGTATGACGATAGCGGCCTGCCGCTGCCGTGTGGGCAGAGCATGACGAAGCCGTCTATCGTGGGGCGCATGATCGCGGCGCTCGATGTGCGCGAGAGCGACAATGTGTTGGAGATTGGCGCGGGGTCCGGCTTTCAGGCGGCGGCGATCGCGGCGCTGGCGCGCAAGGTCACGACGCTCGATCGACACCGGCAATTGGTGACGGATGCGCGTGAGCGGTTCGGCCTCGCGCGGTTGATGCAAGTGCATGCGCACCTAGCGGATGGACGTGAGGGGTGGGCGGAAGCGGCGCCGTATGACCGGATCGTTGCGAACGGCGCGGTTGAAGCTCTGCCGGAAGCTTGGCGCGCGCAGCTGGCACCCGGGGGCGTTATCGTTGCGCCGGTAGGCGAACGGTTGGTGCGCTTTCGGGACGGCGCGGAAGAAGATTTGGGGCCGATCAAGCTTGCGCCGCTGGGCGTGGGCGTCGCGGCCGATTGAACCTGCGATTGATTGCGCGCCTGATTCGGCTGGATGCTGCGCAGATGCGCGCGCCGCTCCTCCTGGCGATCTTCGCGGCTTCGTGCGCCAGCACGGCGCCGGCGCCGATCGACTACGGGCGCCCGCAAGCGAACGCACCTCGCACGGCTGCGCCGCCGCAATCGCCGCGTTCGATACTCGCAACGGCACGCACGCCAGCGCCGATTGAGCGGCCCGCGCCGCGGCCGCATCGCGAAACCGAATCTCCGAACTGGGCGGCGGGGCCGGGGACGCCGCTCTCTGTTTATGCGCTGCAGCCCGATGAGGCGCAGCCATACGATCCCGCGAACCCGGCGCGCACGCATCGCGTCGAAGCGGGCGAGACGCTCTATGGGATCGCTTCCGCGCATCAGACTCCGCTGTGCGCGCTGATCGATCAAAACCGGCTTGAACCGCCATATGCGCTGACGGAAGGTCAAGAGCTGCACTTGCCGCCGGCGCGGCTGCATCGCGTCGCGGCTGGCGAAGACTTCGAAGATGTGGCGCGGCGTTACAACGTCGATCTGCGTTCGCTGGCGCTGCTGAACCGGATGAGCGAGCCGTACGCGGTGCGTGCGGGCGATCAGGTCGTGTTGCCGTCGATCGCGCGTGACAGTGCGACTGAGAGTGCGCCAGCAGAGACGCGGCCGCCGCCGATGCCGGATACGCCGGTGCGCGCGGCGCGCTTCTCGTGGCCGGTGCGCGGCGATGTGGTCACGCGTTTCGGCGCGCAGCCGGGCGGACGGCGTTCTGACGGCGTTGAGATCAATGCGCATGAAGGCGATGCGATCGGCGCGGCGGCGGATGGTGAGGTCGTCTACGCCGGTTCGGATTTGGCCGCCTATGGCACGCTCATTTTGGTGCGACACGGCGATGGATACGTGACTGCGTATGGCTATGCGCGCAACACACGCGTGCGGCCGGGGCAGCGTGTGCGGCAAGGCGAAACGCTCGGCGAAGTTGGCGCGCGTGGCGGGCGCTTGTTGTTTCAAGTTCGGCGCGGGACCGCCGCCGCTGATCCGCTGCCGCTGATGGGCGCCGGTTAGAAGCGCGCGTCTTTGCCGAGGCGGCCGGCAAGTTCGATGATGAACTGCCAGGCGGTGCGGCCCGAACGCGCGCCGCGCGTGCGCGCCCAGAGCAGCGCTTCGCGGCGAAGTTCGTCCGCTTCGATCGGAAGCTGGAAGTGCGCGACGTAGCTTTCGACGATGCGCAGATACTGATCTTGATCGAGCGCGTGAAAGCCGAGCCAGAGGCCGAAGCGATCGGCGAGGGCGAGGCGTTCTTCAGCGGCGTCGGCCCACATCAAATCGTCGGGCGTGTTCTCACGCGCGTCGCGCGCGACGACGTGGCGGCGGTTCGATGTGGCGTACACGATGACGCGGCCCGCGCCGCTGGCGAGCGAGCCATCGAGCGCGGGCTTCAGCGCCTTCATCGCGTCTTCGTTTCCGGCGAAGGCGAGATCGTCGAAAAACAAGATTACCGGGTCAGGTTGCGCGCGCAGCGCATCGATCAACACGCCGATACGGTCGAGTGCATCGGGCGGCGCTTCGACGAGTTTGAGGCCGGGCGCTTCGGCCGCGACGGTCCGGTGCACGGCTTTGACGAGCGCGCTTTTGCCTGCGCCGCGCACGCCCCAGAGCAGCGCATTGTTGGCTTCCGCTCCTGCGGCGAAACGGCGCGTGTTGGCGAGCAGCGCAGCCTTTTGACGATCGACCTCGATAATGAGGTCCAGCGGCACGGCCGACACGACCGGAACCGGTTGCAACGTCGCTTCGCGCGGCGCCCAGCGGAACGCGCCCGCAGCGCTCAGATCGGCGCGAAACGGCGGCGGCGCGAGCCGTTCGAGGGCGGCGGCGATGCGCGCCAAAAATGCGTCTTGATCCTGCATGTGCCGGGCGGTTTTGCCCCAAGGGCGGCCAAGTTGAAAAGGCGGGCGGCGCCGATATAGTCCGGCGCTTCGCGGCTGAGGCTTCCTTTTGGGAAGTCCTAGCGCGCAGCCGGGCCAGCGCCCATGTGAAGGCCAGCCCCGCCGCAGCAAGCGGCACAACGCCTCGGGGAGTTCATGTTCATTACGCCTGCTTATGCGCAAGCCGCCGGAGCCGCCGGCGGCGGTTCGATGTCCGACCTGCTGGTGCAACTCGCGCCGCTCGCCCTCATTCTGGTCATCTTCTACTTCCTGCTTATCCGGCCGCAGCAGCAGCGGATGAAGCAGCACCAAACGATGATCAGCAATCTGAAGCGCGGCGACACGGTCGTCACTTCCGGCGGGATGATCGGCAAGATTCGCAGCGTCGATGACAACGAAGCGCGCATCGAACTCGCGCCGAACGTTGAAGTGCGCGTGATCAAGGCGACGATTTCCGAGGTGCGCTCGAAGAGCGATCCCGCGCCCGCCAACGATTCCAAGCCCGCGAAGACGGACGACTAAACATGTTGCAGGTCGCCCGCTGGCGGGTGTTGCTGGTCGTTTTCACAACGATCTTCGGGCTGGTGTTCGCTGCGCCGAACGTGCTCCCGCCACAGCTGCGCGAGCAGATTCCGGGCTTCTTGCCGAACCAGGCGTTGAACCTGGGGCTTGACCTGCGGGGCGGCTCTTCGCTGCTCTTGGAGGTCGATACCGCCTCGCTGCGGCGTCAGCGCCTCGAAAACATCGCCGATCAAATGGCGGACGCGATGCGCAACGCCAGCCCGCGCATCATGTACGCGGGGCGTGGCGTGGTGGGCGATGCCGCCCGCTTGCGCTTGCTGAACGCAGCGGACTCGCCGCGCGCGGTACAGGCGCTGCAGAGCATTGTGAGCCAGGTGCAGACGCGCGGCATGAGCGGCGGCGTCGACGACATGGAGTTCACCACCACCGCTGACGGCGCGATCGAGGCGCGCATCACGCCCGAAGCGATGCAGGCGTTGTCGCGTGACGCGGTGGCGCGCTCGATCGAAGTCATCCGCCGACGGATCGACCCGACGGGCACGAGCGAAGTGTCGATCGCGCGCCAGGGCGATGAGCGTATTTCGGTGCAGGCGCCGGGCGAGAGCGACCCTGAACTTCTGAAGCAGCGCATCGGCCAAACGGCGTTGCTCACCTTCCACCTGGTCGACGATCAGGCCGACATGGCAGCCGTGCAGGCTGGGCGCATTCCGCCCTCCAGCATGATCGCCGAGCCTTACACGGCGGGCGATGCGCCCGAATTGGTGCGCCGGCGCCCCTCGCTGACGGGCAACAATCTGCAAAACGCGAGCTCGCGCGTGGACAGCCAGACGCAGGGCTGGGTGATCTCGTTCCAACTCGATAGCGCGGGCGCACGCGTGTTTTGCCGCCTCTCGACGGAATATGTCGGCCGGCGCTTTGCGATCTTGCTCGACAATAAGGTGCTGACGGCGCCGACGATCCGCGAACCGATTTGCGGCGGCTCGGGCCAGATCGACGGAAGTTTTACAGCGCAGACCGCCAGCGAGTTGGCGTTGTTGCTGCGCGCGGGCGCGCTGCCTGTTCCGCTTTCGGTGATCGAGCAACGCACGGTCGGCGCCGAGCTTGGCCAGGACGCGATCAATTCCGGCGCGCTGGCGGGCGTCATTGCGCTGATCGGCACGCTCGCGTTCATGATCTTGGCCTATGGCACGTTTGGGCTGTTCGCTTGCGTGGCGCTGGTCGTGAACGGCATTTTGGTGATCGCTGCGATGTCGATGATCGGGGCGACGCTGACCTTGCCGGGCATCGCGGGCCTCATCCTCACGCTCGCGATGGCGGTCGATGCCAACGTGCTGATCTACGAGCGCATGCGCGACGAAGAGAGGGCAGGTCGCACGCCGGCGCTGGCGATCGATGCAGGCTTTGGACGCGCGATGGTCACCATCATCGATGCGAACCTGACCACGATCCTTGCGGCAGTCATTCTCTTCCAGTTTGGCGCGGGTCCGGTGCGCGGTTTTGCGTGGACGCTTTCGATAGGCGTCATCACATCGGTCTTCACGGCGGTGCTGGTGACGCAAATCCTGATCGCGTGGTGGTTCCGCGCGACCCGCCCGAAGCGGCTCCCGATTTAAGGAACGATGTATGCGCTGGCCGCTGATCCGCTATCTGCCGCAAAAGACGAACATCCCGTTCGTCAAGTATGTCGGCCTTTTCACATTCCTTTCGGTGTTCGCGACGATTGCGTCTTTCGCGTCGTTCGCGACGGGCGGATTCCGCGAGAACCCGATCGAGCGCTATCAGGCCGCTCAAGGCGGGCCGGCCGAAAAGCTCGGCGCGGCGTTCGCGAACGCGTTC
Source organism: uncultured Caulobacteraceae bacterium (assembly GCA_964642205.1). Classification (GTDB taxonomy): domain Bacteria; phylum Pseudomonadota; class Alphaproteobacteria; order Caulobacterales; family Aquidulcibacteraceae; genus JBEVOS01. Next base: position 1,460 of record CAZXNY010000113.1, on the reverse strand, counting down.
AACATGGGCATCGACTTTCGCGGCGGGACTTTGATCGAGTTCTCCGCGCCCCAGCCGATTGACCTTGCGCGCGTGCGCGCCGCTGTCGAGCGCGCCGAAGTCGGCGAAGTCCAGGTTCAGAACTTCGGCGATCCCACGCACGCGATGGTGCGGTTTGAAAACGTGGCGGGGCAGGACACGAACGAAGCCGCGCAGCGTGTGCAGACGCAGATCACCGCCGCGGTCGAGAGCGCATCGTTCCAGAACATTGCGGTCGTCGGGCCGAAGGTGTCGTCGGAGCTCTTCCTGTCGGGCGTGCTGGCGCTCGGGCTCGCGATCCTGTTGATGCTTGTTTACATCTGGTTCCGGTTCGAGCTGCAGTACGGGATCGGGGCCGTGATCGGCCTCTTTCACGATGTGATCCTGACGATGGGGCTGCTCTCGGTCATGCGGATCGAGTTTTCGCTGACCACCATCGCGGCGCTGCTTACGATCATCGGTTATTCCATGAACGATACGGTCGTGGTGTTCGACCGGCTGCGGGAGAACCGCCGGCGCTTCAAGCGCATGCCCACGGGCGAGATGATCGATTTGTCGATCAACGAAACCCTGTCGCGCACGATCATCACGGGCCTGACGGCGATCCTTGCGCTGTTCAGCTTGCTCTATCTCGGCGGCCCGACGCTGTTTCCGTTCGTGTTCGCAATGATCTTCGGGATCATCATCGGCACATATTCGTCGGTGTATGTCGCGGCGCCCTCAATTCTCCTCTTTGGCGAGAACCAGCCCGGTAAAGCGAGCGAGCCGGCGCCCGCCGCCACGTAACGGCTGACCGGCGCGCCGAAGCAGCGTATAAAGCGCGCCAAATCAAAGGGCGGAGGAGAGCCTATGGGCGCGTTCTTGAGCAACATCCGGTACGTCGCTTGGGGCGGCCTCGGCGTCGCGGCGCTGTTTCTGCTGATCTACGCGCTCGGCGTAAAAGGCTTCCAGATTGGCGACGCGCTGTTCTGGGAAGCGGCGCTGCGTTGGGGCCACGTGCTCTCGGGCATCATGTGGATCGGCCACCTCTACTATTTCAACTTCACCCAAATCCCGAACGTGCCGAAGATTCCGGAAGAGCACCGGGGCCCGGCGATCTCCAAGGTGATCGCGCCGGCGGCTCTGTTCTGGTTCCGCTGGGGCGCGGTGCTGACCCTGGTGACAGGGCTCTTTCTGGCGCTGAACCAGAATTATCTGGCGCAGGCGCTGACGCTCGGCCTTGCGGACGATCCCTCGTTCTCCGTGACCAAGCACGTGTTCATCGGGCTCGGCATGTGGCTCGCGATCATCATGTTCATCAATGTGTGGTTCGTGATCTGGCCGAACCAGCAGCGCGCGCTGAACATCGACAACAAATATCCCGACATCACCGATCGCGCGAAACATGCGCGCACGGCGATGCTGTTTTCGCGCACCAACACGTTCCTCTCGGTTCCGATGTT
>CAZXNY010000112.1:0-8190 GCA_964642205.1 uncultured Caulobacteraceae bacterium | reverse complement strand
AGTCGTCTTCACCAAACAGATCGCCATTCGCGCGCCCAAAGCCCATTACGAGGCCATCGGCGGGCGTGCGGTCGATCAACTCCTGCATCGGCGTACGCCGGCGGCGCGCCGCCACCGTCAGCGCCCCCCATTCTAGGAATGAGCCCGGATCGCACAGCGCATCGATGTTCTCACGCGCCGTGCGCTGTTTTGTTTTCCGCCGCCACGCTGTTGCGTCGGCGCGCGCAGCGTCACGCGTTTTTTCCTGGCGCGCGAGCACTTCGGCGAGATCGGGGCGGATGTAATCGAGGTCGACCGCGCCCGTGTCCTCACCGCCACCAGCGCCGACATCCGCTGGCTCCACGAACACAAGCGGATGGCCCTCGAACACGGCGTCTCCTGTCTCCGCCGTGATCGCGCGCACGTAACCCGAGATGCTCGCGGAGACGACGTGCTCCATCTTCATCGCTTCCATGATGAGGAGGTCTTGGCCCTCCCGCACCGAGTCGCCGACCTTCACCGCAATCGCGCCGATTGTGCCCTGGAGCGGCGCACGCACGGCCGTCGTGCCTTCCGGCCCATCGACATCCGCATCTAGCACGCTCGCTTCTTCAGCCACCGCCGCGCCACTCTTGCCGTGCGCCAGCACGGCGAGTGGATCACGCGCGTCGATCTGCGCACCTGGTCCTTTCTTCGCGGCGCCTCCGCTCTGCGCGCCAGCATCGAAGTAGAGCCTCGAAGCCGGCGCAGCGCCCGTCAGTGCGCCGGCGTTTTCTTCGACAAACCGCGTGTGAAAATCCCCCGCGCCCACGCGCGCATCCGCGAGGATCGCCTGCAACAATGGAATGTTTGTCTGCGCGCCCGCGATCTTAAACTCAGAGAGCGCCCGCCGCGCCTTGCCCGCCAGCGCGCTCCAATCGGCCGCTGCGCTCGTAACGATCACCTTCGCCAGCAGCGAATCGTAGCGCGCGCTGGTGCGATAGCCGGCATAGCCGTAGCCATCTACGCGCACGCCCGGCCCGCTGGGCGGCTCATACGCGGAGAGCACGCCGCCCGCAGGCTTCACGCTGCCATCGGCGCCCAGCGTTTCTAGATTCACGCGCAGCTGTACGCTCACGCCACGCTGCACGGGCGGTTCGCTCAGCCCAAGCGCCGCCAGCGTCTTGCCGCTCGCGAGCTCCAGCTGCACGCGAACAAGATCGAGCCCCGTCACCTCCTCCGTGACGGTGTGCTCCACCTGCAGGCGCGCATTCGCTTCGATGAAGACGAAACGATCACCGCTCACCAAGAACTCGATCGTACCCGCATTGGCGTAGCGGGCCGCTTCCCCGATGCGCACAGCCGCATCCGCGAGCTGCGCGCGCAGCGGCGGCGCGATCATCAGCGCGGGCGCGATCTCGACGATCTTCTGGCGCTGACGCTGCAACGAACACTCGCGGTCCCCTACCGCAACGACATGCGCGCCATCGCCAACGATCTGCACTTCCACGTGCCGCGCGTCCGCCAAGAATTCTTCGACGTACACCGCGTCATCGCCGAAGCTTTGCTTTGCTTCGCTGCGGCAGCGCTCATAGGCCTCCGCCAGCGCCTCGACCTCACGCACCACGCGCATGCCGCGCCCGCCGCCGCCCGCGACGGCCTTCACCATCACCGCGCCGCCCGATGCGCGCATGAAGCGCTCGGCTTCCTTTAGCGAAACGCCGCCCTTTACGCCCTTCAGCACCGGAACGCCGGCTTTCTCCGCGATGGCGCGCGCCGCAGACTTATTGCCGAACGCGTCGAGCGCCTCGGGCGACGGCCCCACGAACACGAGGCCCGCTTCCGCGCACGCGCGCGCAAACGCCGCGTTCTCGGAGAGAAACCCGTAGCCGGGATGCACCGCGTCGCAGCCCGCTTCGTGGGCGAGCGCCACGATCTGCGCGATGTCGAGATACGCCGCCGCGCCGGAGCCTTTGAGCGCCAGCGCCTCATCGGCCCGCTTCACATGGAGGGAGAGCGCATCATCCTCAGCGAACAAAGCCGCCGTCGCGATCCCCATATCGGCCGCCGTGCGCGCGATGCGGATCGCGATCTCGCCCCGGTTGGCGATCAGAAGCTTCTTGAACATCCGTCCTCCCGCCGCGTCTTCGCGGTCGGGAGACAACGTGGCCGGTTGGAACGGGGGCCGTCTAGTCCGGGCAGCGCGCGAGCACGCTCAGAGCCAGGAGCCGTGCGCCATCGCCATCCGCCCGCTCATCGAGAAGCGTCCAGCCTTCGTGCTTCAGGAGGGCCGCGGCCCGCTCCATGTGGCAGAAGCCCTGATCGGCGCCGGCAAAGCGCGTCACCTCGCCGGGCCGCGCGGCGCGCACCGTGATCACGAGCCTTCCGCCCGGCCGCAATACGCGCGCGATTTCGCGGACCGCCCGCGCGGGGGCGGGCCAGAACTGAAACGAGTTCACGGCGAACGCCTTGTCGAACATGAGGTCGCGGAACGGGAGGTCTGACGCCTCCGCACGCGCGATCATCGCGCGCCCGCAGGTGACGTCCGTGTGAAGCCGCCGGGCGGCCGAGCACGTCGCCGTCTGCGAGCGATCGACGCCCGCCACAAAACCTTCATCGCCCACCCGCGCGAGCACCTGCTTCAGCGCCGAGCCGGGGCCGCAGCCGATCTCGAGCACGCTGTCATCGAGTTTAGGCGCGAGGAGATCGAGCGCGGCGCGGTTTTGCCGCCCGTTCCATGCCGCCATCGCCGCGAGCGCGACGGCGCCCGTCCACCCCTGGGGCGCGCCCCAGGCCGGCGTGTCTGCGATAACGGCGTGCATCGTTGGCCTCCGGGCGCTCTCGTCCCCCGAGGCTTAGACGCCGCTGCCCCACACGCTGGATGACTCGCGGTAGATTAATTTCCGGAAGGTGACGGCATCGTGATCGTGCGCGGCGGCAAGACGTTCAATGCGGGGCTCGACTCGGATTTCTTGAACGCCTCATCGATGCGCGCGAACCGCATCTGCACGAACGGACGCATTTCCGTGTGCGTGAAGATGTAGAGGTCGTTGTCCTTGATCGCTTCGACGACACGGTTCGCGACGGCTTCGGGCGGAATGCCGTTCTCGACGTTCTCGCTCGTCACCGACCCCGCCGCGATCTCCGAGGCGGTTGGATCGGCGCCGTAAGCGTCCGCCTGGCGGTTGCGGCGGCTTTGGTGGATTCGCGTTTTCACGAAGCCCGGGCACAGCACCGAGACGCCGATGTTCTTTGGCGCGAGTTGGCCGGCCCAGCCTTCGCTCATAGCCACAACGGCGAACTTGGTCGCGCAATAGGGCTCTAGCAGTGGCGGGCTCACCATGCCGGCCATCGACGCAGTGTTGACGAAGTGGCCGCCTTCGCCGTGCTTCTCGATCAGCGGCGTGAAGATGTGCGTGCCGTAGACGACGCTCTTCAGGTTCACATCGACGATCCAATCCCAATCGGCGTAGGGCACCTCTTCGATCGGCCCGCCGACCGCGACGCCTGCGTTGTTGCAGACGACGTGCACCTTCCCGAACGCATCGATCGTCGCCTTCGCGGCGTCTTCAAGCGCGGCGCGGCGCGCGACGTCCGTCACCACGCCCTCGGCGCGGATTTGCTTGGAGCGCAAATCTTCGAGCGCCTTTTCGAGCGTGGCGGCTTCGATATCGGCGAGCATCACGTTCATGCCTTGGTGGCCGAACGCTTCGGCCATCGCAAAGCCAATGCCGCCTGCGCCGCCTGTGATGAACGCTGTTTTCCCGCGCAGATCCTGCATCGCGCCCTCCCTATCGTTGTTCTCTTTATGCGAACGGCGGGCTCCGTGTTCGGGAGCCCGCCGCCGCCGTTGTCTTTAGTCCTACGCCAAGTTTGACGCACGCCAAACCTATTGGGGCGCCATCCGGATCGCGCCATCGAGGCGGACGGTTTCGCCGTTGAAGTACGCGTTCTTGCACATCTCGACCGCGAGCGAGGCGTACTCGCTCGGCTCACCGAGGCGCGCCGGGAACGGCACTTGTGCTTCGAGCTTTTGGCGGAATGGCGAGCCGGGCGGGCCCATCAACGGCGTGTTGAAGAGGCCCGGCAGGATCGTGTTCACGCGGATGCCTTCGCGCGCGAGGTCGCGCGCGATCGGCAGCGTCATGCCGACAACGCCGCCCTTCGACGCCGAATACGCCGCTTGCCCGATCTGGCCATCGACGGCCGCGACCGAACCGGTGTTGACCACCGCGCCGCGCTCGCCCGCCGGCAGCGGATCGAGCGTCAGCATGCCGGCGGCGCTCTTGGCGATGCAGCGGAACGTGCCGACGAGGTTGATCTGGATGATCATGTTGAAGCCATCGAGCGGGAAGTGCTTGATCTCGCCTTCCTTAGAGCGCGAGGCCGTGCGCGCCGCATTGCCCGTGCCGGCGCAGTTGATGAGGATGCGCTCCTGGCCGTGCGCCGCGCGCGCTTTGGCGAAGCCCGCGTCCACGCTTGCATCGTCCGTGACGTTGACGTTGCAGTAGAGAGCGCCGGTTTCCTTCTCAGCCGCTGCGCCCCGCTCGGGGTTCAGGTCGAACATGGCGCATTTCACGCCATAGGTTTGCAGCAGCTTCACCGTCGCCAGACCAAGGCCCGACGCGCCGCCCGTCACAACGGCCGAGATCGACGAATTCAATTCCATAGCTTCCTCCCACAAATCCCTCGGGGGATCGGTCGGCGCGCACACTACTCGCCTTGACGGGCGCGGCAACTTCACGTGGCGGCGCCTGCCAGGGAAAGCCATTGCCGCCGCCCGCGCGCACGTGAAAACAGAGACATGACCGCTGCTTGGCCGTTCTGGCTCCTCCTTGCCGCGAGCGCCGCCTGCGCGATCTCCTACGGCGTCCGCTTCCTGCGCACGCCGCCGACTCTGCTGCGGGCCGCGGTGAAGACAGGGGCCGCCGGCTTCCTGGCGCTCGCGCTCTACACGGAGCGGCCCTCGCCGCTCGTGCTTGCGCTCGCATTCGGCGCGCTCGGCGATCTGGCGCTGGCGTTCGACAAGAAGTGGGCGCTGCCCCTCGGTATACTGTTCTTCTTGATCAACCAGCTCCTCTACCTCGCGATGTTCGTGGGGCTCTGGATCATGTCGGTCGAGAACTTGCCGGCGTGGACGAGCGTTGGCGGAGCGGCGGCGATCGGCGCGTTCGTGGTTGGCTATCTTGTGTGGCTCACGCCACGGCTCGGCGCGCTGGCGTTCGGCGTGATCCCGTACGCACTCGCCATCGGCGCGATGGCGGCGATGAGCCTCTTTATCGACGTGCGCGGCTGGCCCGCGATGCTCGGGGCGTTCTTGTTTCTTGTGTCGGACGGGGTGCTCGCCGCGGAGATGTTCCGACTGCCGCCAGACTCGCCCGCACGCCGCATCACCTCGCCCGTGGTGTGGTGGACCTACGTGGCTGCGCAGGCGCTGATCGTGCTTGGTATTGTGCAGGCGGTGCAAGTGATGGCCTAGCGACTCACTCTGGCGGCGCTGGCGTGGGCTTTAAGCGCGCTTCGCGGATCGTGATGTAGAGCGTCGACGCGATCACGATTCCTGCGCCGAGCATCGTGATCGTGTTCGGCACTTCGCTGAACAGCACGAGGCCGACGACGACTGCGAAGATCAGGCGCGTGTAATCGAGCGGGGCCATCGCGGCCGCATCACCGAGCGCCATGCCCTTGATGTAGCACGTCTGCGTCAGCAGCCCGAGCCCGCCCATCGTGCACAGCAGCGCGAAATCTACGAGCGTCGGCCAGCGCCATTCGAGCAAAGCCGGCGGAAACGCCAGCACGGCGCCGAGCACGGCCGACCACACGATCAGCACGGTCGCGGAGTGATCGCGCGTCATCAGCTTCATGCCGGTGACCGTCATCGCGAACAGGCCCGCGGACGCGAGCGCCGCCAGCGCCGGCAAGCTCACCAGCATCTCGCCTGACGGCCGCAACATCACCAACACGCCGATAAAGCCGACCAAGGTCGCGCCAATGCGCACCGGCCCAACCTTTTCGCCGAGCACGAACGCCGCCAGCGGCACCACCCACAGCGTGCGTGTGAAGGAGAGCGCATTTGCCTCGGCGAGAGGCATCGCCTGATAGGAGTAGAATGCGAGGATCAGCCCGAGCGTGCCTGCGAGCGCGCGAAAGATCAGAATGCCCGGCCGCGTCGTGTGAAACGCCTTCTTCGGATCGCGCAGGATGATCGGCGCGAGAAAGATCACCCCCGCGATACTGCGGTAGAACGCCTGCAGCGACGCGCCATACCCCTCGCCCAGATATTTCACGAGCGTCGTCATCACGGTGAACGTCAGCGCCGAGGCGAGCATCCACAGCGCGCCGCGCCCATTGCTCGATAGGCGGTAATAGGCGGCGGCGAGGTCCACCAAGGCAAAGGGCTCCGCGGCGCGCGAAGCCGCCGGGCGGAACGCTGACGCTGATTTGGGAAGGCCCGACTATGACGGAGCGGCATGGCTTTTCACAAGGGCTGCCGTGTGCGGTAGGATCGCGCATGACGCGCAAACTGCTCCTTTTTCCCGCTCTGCTCGCTCTGGCCGCATGCGGCCTCGAGCCAGCAAGCCAAGCCCCACAGAGCACTGCCGCGCCCAGCGTCGCCGGCGTCGGCCTCGATACGCTGACGCGCCACGTGGTTGCGATCGGCGAAGGCTGGCGGCTCGACAGCGATCCGCAGGCAGGCCTCACGCTCGACGTCGCCAATTCCGGCGAACTCATTTCCGCTGACTACGCTGCGCCCACGCGCACCAATGAGGGCGCGACGCGCATCACCAGCGGGCGGCTCGCGCTCACGCTCGATGGGCGCGCGTGCACGCAGAACGGCGGCTCCTATCCGATGACAGCTTCCGTCGTCGTTGAAGGCCAAGCGGCGCGCGCTGGCTGCGCCTACATGCGTTGGGACGAGCGGCTCACTGAATTGTTGCCCGCCGTCGATGCATGCCTCTCGCTCGCGCCTGCCGGTTCAGTCGTGACGTACGCAACCCAGGAAGCGGGTGACCGTGTGCTGGTGCGGCTACGGCACGGCGAGACGGCTTCAGACTGTCGTGCGCCCCGAGCGCCGAGCGCTGGGCCTGCTGTGACAATCGCGCGCGACGCAGCGCTCGGCGCGCCGGGCGAAGGCGATCCGCTGTTCGTGCGCGCACGCGATGGCGCAACGCAGCCTGGCGGCGAGTGCTACGAAGCGCCTGAGGTGCGCGGCCCAGATGGGGCCGTGCTCGGCTGGCTCGCTGCGGACGAGCCCTGCTAGGCGCGATGGGCGTTCGGAACTACTTGATCGAGGGTGTTTCCGGCGTTGGAAAGACGACCGTCGCGGAGGAACTGCAGCGGCGCGGGTATCACGTCGTTCACGGTGATCGCGAACTGAAGTATCGTGGCGATCCCTTGACCGGCGCGCTGTTGACCGAGCCTGCTCACGCGAACGATGCGGACAAGGCCGCGTGGCGGCACGCGCATTTGTGTTGGGACGTCGGCAAGCTCAAAGCCGTCATCGCCGATCGCAAGCATGCGGCCACGTTCTTCTGCGGCGGCTCCCGCAACTTTCCGGCTTTCATCGATCTCTTCGATCGCGTGTTCGTTCTCGACGTCGCCGACATCGCCACGCTGTTTCAGCGGCTCGACGAACGCGTCGCGCGCGACCCCACCGATTTCGGCGGCAAGCCCGAAGAAAAAGCGCTCGTCGCGCGCCTGCACGCGACGAAGGACGGCATGCCGCCCGGGATCGTCATCGACGCGACAGTACCCATCGCACGGGTTGTCGATGATATCGTGTCGCGCTGCTAGCGCTTCTCCACTAGCTGCGTTTGCACGCCAAAGCCGAGCGCCTCGCCAATCGGATTCGGCGCATTGCGGTCCCAGGAATTGCGCGGGCCGATGGTGAGGCCGCCATCGACGACGAGGTGCGCGCCAGTGGTGAAGCCAGACGCATCGGACGCGAAGTAGAGCGCTGCCTCGGCGATGTCGCGCGACGCGCCAATGCGCCCGACAGGCTGCACGTTCGCGCCGCGCTCGGCGAGCATCGCCGCCATTTGCACGGCGCCCTCGCGCGGCAAGCCAACAGCAGACCCGAAGATCGACGTCGCGATGAAGCCGGGACAGATCGCGTTCACGCGGATCTTGTCTTGCGCGAGGTTCGCCGCGGCGAGCTTCGTGAAGTGCAGCACGCCGGCTTTCATCGTCGAGTACGCGACCGGCCCAAAGCCAGCCTGCAGCGCGCAGATC
>CAZXNY010000111.1:1353-8210 GCA_964642205.1 uncultured Caulobacteraceae bacterium | reverse complement strand
GTGCCGGTGAAGGTCGTGTTCTCAAACGAGATGCTGCCGCGAAACGCGAACCAGAAAATTCTGAAGACCGAACTGCGCAAGCTGTTCGCCTGAGCCGAACACAGAGGAGTCGAGCGCCCGCTTGACTCCTCTCATCTTGTTTCGTATTTAGCAGATACGTTAATTAACAAGATTGCGTAATACACGGAATGGACGCGCTTTCTTCCACCTTTTCGGCCCTGGCTGACCCGACCCGGCGGGCCATCCTCGCGCGGCTCACGCGCGGGAAGGCGACCGTCAACGAGATCGCCGAGCCGTTCAAAATCAGCCTCCCGGCGATCTCCCGGCACCTCAAAGTGTTGGAGAGCGCGGGCCTCATAACGCGCGGGCGCGAGGCGCAGTGGCGCCCGTGCAAGCTCGAAGCGGCGCCGCTTCGCGAGGTCGATGGTTGGCTCGAACGCTACCGCGCCTTCTGGGAAGGCGGGTTCGACAAGATGGAAGCCTATTTGGCCGAACTCACGAAGGACAAAGACAATGACGACAAAGACTGAGGAGCGCCTCGAGCTCTCGATCACGCGCACGTTCAACGCGCCCGTCGCGCTCGTCTACGATTTGTGGACGAGCAGCGAGAAAGCGATCGCGTGGTGGGGCCCGAAGGACTTCGTCACCACGCATCTCGAGATCGATTTCCGCGTCGGCGGCGCCTATCGCGCGTGCATCGAAAATCCCGACTACGGCGTGAACTGGATGGCGGGGCATTACGTCTCGATCGAGCCGCAAAAGAAGATCGTGTTCACGTTCCAATGGGAGCGGAAGCCTGGCGAAGAGCCTTCGCTTGAAACGCTCGTGACCGTCACGTTCAAGGAAGAGAACGGCAAAACCGTTCAGACCTTCCATCAAACGCCGTTCGCCAACGCTGAATCGCGCGACAGCCACATCGGCGGCTGGACGACGTTTATCGATCGCCAGCAGGCGCACGCGGAGAAACTCGCGACAGAGGGAGCGCGCGCATGATCACGGTTACGGCTTTCAAAATGGTGCCGCCGCTCGCGCAAGGCCTCGTGCGCGATCTGCGTGTCCGTTGGGCGCTGGAGGAGGCCGGCGTTCCATACGAAGTGCGCTTGATCGGTCTCGAAGATAAGCGTGCCCCGGACTACATGCTGCGCCAGCCCTTCGGCCAGGTGCCTGTGCTGCAGAATGGCGACCTCACGTTGTTCGAATCCGGTGCGATCGTGCTGCATGTCGGCGAAACGAGTGAAGCGCTCCTTCCGCGCGAGCCGGTTGCACGCGAACGGGCGAAGGCGTGGGTGTTCGCGGCGCTCAATTCCATAGAAATCGCCGTGACCGATCTCGCGCACATCGATTTCTTCTTCGCCAACGAAGAATGGGCCAAGCTCCGCCGGCCTGGCGCGGAGGAATTCCTGCTTTTTCGCCTCGGCGATCTCGCCGGATGGCTCGGCGACAATGACTATCTTGAAGGTGACCGCTTCACGGCCGGCGATCTGATGATGGTGAGCGTGCTGCGCATTCTGCGCGAGACAGACATCGTCGCACGTTTCCCAAATCTTGCGGCGTATCAGGCGCGGTGCGAGGCGCGGCCAGCGTTCAAGCGCGCGCTCGAAGGGCAGATGACGCCATTTCGCGCGGCGGCGTAAGCGTTACTCGGTCGCGTCCGCCAGGTTGTGGCGGGCGCGCATCGCCTCGATGTCACGGCGGAGCGCGGCGATCTCTTCCGCGTCGTTCTTGAGGATCGCGGGCGCGAGCGCTTCCATCGGCTGCACGGCGGTGGCCCCGTCCGGCGTTTCTGTTGCGGCTTCGATATGCGCGGCAGCGGGGGAAACCGCGCCGAAGCTTGCCATCATGAGCTTGTTCTTCCGCCAGCCGCCCCAGCGGTAATACGCATACGCGCCCACTGCGGAGATGATGGTCCCAAGCGGGAAGCTCCACCAGATTGCTTCAATGCCGATGATCGGCTGCAGGTATTGCGCGAACGGCACGCGGATGAGCCAGAGCGCGAGGCAGAGGATGATCGTTGGCGGGATGATCGCCCCGTTGGCGCGCACGATCCCGAACAGCACGAACGTGATTGCGAACGGGATCCAGCCCCAGAGCACATAGTGATTGATGCTCACGGCCGTACGCAGGGATTCGCTGCCGGCTGGCAGAAACGCCATCAGCGGCAGATCGCCGAGCAGGTAGAGCAGGGCGACAACGCCGCCCGTGATCGCAAGGCCGATGCCGACCGCGATACCCGCAATCTGGTTCACACGGTCCCAGCGCCCCGCGCCGACATTCTGCGCCGCCATCGACGAGACCGATGCCGCAAGCGCCATCGCCGGCATCTGCACGTAGCTCCAAAGCTGCGTCGCCGCGCCATAGCCGGCTGCGGTCGATGAGCCATACGCGTTGACCATCGCGAGCATCACGATGGACGCCGCGCTCATCACGAACATCTGGATGCCCATCGGCATGCCGCGCAGCACCAGGACTTTCAGAATATCCCAATTGGGAACGAGGTAACGAAGCTCCGGCCCACGCAGCGCGATTGGGCTGTTTTTGCGGTAGATCGCCCGGTAGAGCAGCACCAGCGCAATCGCTTGCGCGATGATGCCGCCGATCACGGCGCCGGCGATGCCAAGCTGCGGCGTGCCCATCCAGCCGGTCATCAAGAGCGGCGTGAAGATGAAGCCGAGGATGATTGCGACCAGCGAGTAATTGAACGGCGTGCGGCTATCGCCCGCGGCGCGCATCAGCATCTGCGTGAACATGAAGCTGAACACGAGCGGCATCGAGAGGCACGTGTACCGGAGGTAAATGATCGCCTGGATGCGCGCGTCTTCAGGCGTGCGCATGATGTCGAGGATCATGGGCGCGAGCAGCACGCCTGCGACGCCGAGCACGATCGACGAGAGCGCAAAGAACCCGAGCGCGGTGCCGACGATCTTCTTGACCATGTCGTCGTTGCCCGCGCCGAACGCCTGCGCGAGCACGATGTTCGCCGCCATACCGACGCCCATCACGGCGCCCATCAGCAGCATCATCAGGATCTGCGAGTTCACCGTCGCGGTGAGCGCGGCTTCGCCGAGGATGTGGCTCACCCAGATCGCGTTCACCGTCATCGACAGCGATTGCAGGATGTTCGAGCCGAGCAGCGGCAACGAAAACAGGATCAGCGCCGGCGCGATCGGCCCATCGATCAAGCTGCGGCCGCGCATATGCGGCGGCATGCGCATCGCGTGCGGCGGCCGTTGCGGGGCGGCGGAGGTGGCGTCGGACATTCGGTTTCTTGTCTTTGAGTCCAGTTTTCGCCGGAAGGCTAGGTCCGTTTGCTAGGTCCTGGGGATGGTGTCTGCGATCGCCTCGGCGCGGGCGAACAAAGCCGGATCGATCTTGAGCCCGGAGGCGGCGGCGTTTTCCTTGAGCTGTTCCGGCCGGCTGGCGCCGACAATCGCTGAAGCGACGTTCGGTTCGCGCAGCACCCAGGCGAGCGCAAACTGCGCGAGCGAGCATCCGGCTTCGGCGGCGAGGGGCTTCATCTGCTCGACGGCGATCAGCACGTCCGGCCGCACCCAGTTCGCGATCGATTGGCCCATATTGTCGCTCGCGGCGCGGCTATCGGGCGGCGGCGGGGCGTTCGGCGCGTACTTGCCCGACAGCACGCCCTGCGCCAGCGGGCTCCACACGATCTGGCTCACGCCATTCGCGGCGCAATAGGGGATGACCTTCTGCTCAGGCCGGCGCCAGAGCAGCGAATATTGCGGCTGGCTGGATACGAAACGCGCGACGTTCGGCAGCGCAAACGCGTCAGCAATGCGCTGTGGCGGCCATTCGGAGAAACCGAGCCAGCGCACCTTTCCAGATTGCACCGCGCGCGTGAGCGCCTCCATCGTCTCGTCGAGCGGCGTGTCCACGTCGTAGCGGTGGCACTGGTAGAGATCGACATAGTCCATCCGGAGGCGCTTCAGGCTGGCGTCGAGCTGCTTTTCGATCTGCGCACGGGATAGGCCGCGGTCGGTGTCGCTCATCGGCGCGAACAGTTTGGTGCCAAGGATGTAGCTGTCGCGCTTGCGGCCGGCGAGCGCCTCGCCGAGCACGGTCTCGGCCGCGCCGCGCCCATAGACGTTCGCGGTGTCGATGAAATTGATGCCGAGATCGAACGCGGCGTTCACGCACGCGATGGCTTTTTCCTTCTCGACGCCGACGCCATAGGTCAGCCAGGAACCGAGCGAAATTTCCGAGACGTGGAGATCGCTCGATCCGAGCTGGCGTGTGCGCATGTTCGATGTCCTTGAAACAAGCGCGCATTGACCCGCCGTAAGGCGAATGCGCCACGCGCGGCGCAAAATTTCGTGTGGTATCGTCTCCCTCGCGCGGACGCCGTGCGCCCTTCTCGCGGGGCTGGCGGCGTGCTAGCGGATTTGAATGTGCGGTATGGCTCTGCCCGCGTCAACGGGCGGAAAATCGCGTTGCGCCAGCCGAAAACAACGGTGCGGCCACGCAAGGGAGACGACATGAGCGCGATCAACGAGGTGACAGATCTGACAGTTCAGGACGGGGTTGCGATCCTGACGCTGAACTCGCCGCCGGTGAACGCGCTGTCCGCGCCGGTGCGCGATGGTCTCTACAATGGCGTCAAAGCCGCGCTCGATGACGCGAGCGCCAAGTCGATCGTGCTGATCTGCGATGGGCGCACGTTCATCGCCGGCGCGGACATCACCGAGTTTGGCGGCGCCTCGAAGGGCGCGAGCCTCTTCGATGTGCAGAACATGATCGAAGGCGCGAGCAAGCCAGTCGTGGCCGCGATCCACGGCACGGCATTGGGCGGTGGTCTCGAAGTCGCGCTGTGTTGCCACTATCGCGTCGCGGTGCCGAGTGCGCGCTGCGGCTTGCCGGAAGTGAACCTCGGCCTGCTACCGGGCGCGGGCGGCACGCAGCGTCTGCCGCGCATCGTCGGCCCCGAAAAAGCGCTCGACATGATGACGAGCGGCGCGCATGTGCCGGCGAAGGAATGCCTAGCAATGGGTCTCGTCGATGAACTCGTGGACGAGGGCAAGCTGAAGGACGGCGCGGTCGCGTTCGCCAAGAAGATCGTCGCTGAGAAGCGCCCGCTGAAGAAGGTGCGCGACTCGAACGAGAAGGTGGAAGCTGCGCGCGGAAAGCCGGAAATCTTCGCGAACTTCCGCAAAGCGAATGCGCGTAAATTCCGCGGCTTTCTTGCGCCGGAATACAACATCCAGTGCATTGAAGCGGCGGTGAACCAATCGTTCGACGATGGCCTGGCGACGGAGCGCAAGCTGTTCGTTGAACTCGTCACCGGCCAGCAATCGGCCGCGCAGCGTTACGTGTTCTTTGCCGAACGCCAAGTCTGGAAAATTCCGGATGTGCCGGATGACACCCCGGTGCGCCCGATCAAGAAGGTCGGCATCATCGGCGCGGGCACGATGGGCGGCGGCATTGCGATGAACTTCGCGAACGCCGGCATTCCCGTGACGATCGTCGAAGTGAAGCAAGACGCGCTCGATCGCGGCCTCAAGGTGGTGCGCGGCAACTATGAGCGCAGCGCCAAGAACGGCCGCTTCCCGGAATCGGAAGTCGATGTCCGCATGGGCCGCATCACCGGCTCGCTTAACATGGAAGACCTCGCCGACGTCGACATGGTGATCGAAGCCGTGTTCGAGCGGATGGACATCAAGAAGGACATCTTCACGAAGCTCGACAAGATCGTGAAGAAGGGCGCCATCCTCGGCACCAACACGTCCGGGCTCAACATCGATGAGATCGCATCGGTCACGTCGCGCCCGGAAGACGTCATTGGGTTGCACTTCTTCTCGCCGGCGAACGTGATGCGCTTGCTCGAAGTCGTGCGCGCCGATCACACGTCGAAAGAGGTGATCAACACCTCAATGCAAACCGCCAAGAAGATCGGCAAGATCGCCGCGCTCGTTGGCGTCTGTCCCGGCTTTGTCGGCAACCGCATCCTGGGCGCGCGTGGCCGCGAGGCGCAAAAGCTCATCCTTGAAGGCGCGATGCCGTGGGACGTCGATAAGGCGCTCTACGATTTCGGCTTCGCGATGGGCCCGTTCCAAATGTCGGACCTCGCGGGCCTCGACATCGGCTGGGTGAAAGAAAAGTCGAATGGCGAAACGATCCGCGACCGGCTCTGCGAGCTTGATCGCCGCGGCCAAAAGACCGGCGCTGGCTATTACGACTACGACGCCAACCGGAACCCAAGCCCGTCGCCGGTCACCGAAGAGATCATCAAGGAGTTCGTGACCAAGAGCGGCGCGAACCTTCGGACGTTCACGCAGGAAGAGATCATCGAGCGGCTGATCTACCCGATGATCAACGAGGGCGCGAAGATCCTCGAAGAGAAGAAGGCGATCCGCGCCTCCGACATCGATATCATCTGGATCAACGGCTACGGCTGGCCCGTCTATCGCGGCGGCCCGATGTTCTACGGCGATCAGATTGGGCTCGATAAGGTTCTCGCCAAGCTGAAGGAGTTCGAAGCGCAAATGGGCCCGGTGTGGAAACCCGCCGCGCTGCTCGAAAAACTGGTCGCGGAAGGCAAGAACTTCCAGAGCTATCGCGGCTAATCATCTCCACGACAGAGTATGGGGCCGGCGCACACGATGCGCCGGCCCTTTTTGTTGCGCGCTTGCCGCGCACGTGAGCCGCGCGACACGCGTTTCCGCGCTGCAGTGCAGCGCCGTGCGACACATCACGTGCAAATCGATCCAGTAACGAACGCATCGCTACAGAAAGCCGGCGTTACGTGTGGTGCTAGGCTTGTGTTGCGGTGCACAATTTTTCGCGAAGATTGCTGCGCTGCGGCGCGCCGCGTGCGCGCGACGGCGGCGCGACTTTCGTGTCACACC
>CAZXNY010000111.1:0-1253 GCA_964642205.1 uncultured Caulobacteraceae bacterium | reverse complement strand
AAGACGCTGACCTCGACGTCTGGCGGCTCGATCGGCGAATCCAACCGATTCCTCGGTTCGACGGCTGGCGCCGCTTCGGTCAACCTGCGTGGTTTCGGCGCGAGCCGCACGCTCGTTCTCATGAACGGTCAGCGCCTCGCGATTAACGGTGCGGGCGTCGCGCTCGGCGAAGTCGTCGACATCAACCTGATCCCGACGGCCGCGATCGGCCGGATCGAAATTCTGCGCGATGGCGCGGCGGCGACCTATGGCTCGGACGCGGTCGGCGGCGTCGTCAACTTCATCACGCGCCGCGACCTCGACGGCTTTGAAGTCGACGGCAGCTACGCGGCCATTTCAGGCTCCGACGGCGACTACGACATCAATGGCGCCTGGGGCTGGCAGAACGACCGCGGCAACATCTTGCTGACGGCCGGCTATCGCCGCCGCAGCGAGTTGCAAACGCGCGATCTCGATTACGCGCTGCTGCCGCAAGCGGCCAACCCGTTCGGCGGTTGGTCTGCGGCCGGCAATCCGGGCGTGTTCGCAACGGGCACTGCGCCTCAACTGGCCACCGGCTCGTTCAACTCGCAATTCCAAGACGTCGGCTGCACGCTTCTCGGCGG
The DNA here is from genome assembly GCA_964642205.1 of uncultured Caulobacteraceae bacterium. Classification (GTDB taxonomy): domain Bacteria; phylum Pseudomonadota; class Alphaproteobacteria; order Caulobacterales; family Aquidulcibacteraceae; genus JBEVOS01. The sequence continues at coordinate 648 of CAZXNY010000111.1, read as the reverse complement.
CAATCCCGGCGCCGTGAGTGCGGCGACGCCGGCCGGTTCGTGCGGCTATCCGTTCACGAACCACGACAACATCGTCAACGACGAGTACCACTATCAGCTGTTCGGCGAAGTGAATTACGAACTCGCCGACAATCTCGATTTCCATGTCGAGGCGATGTGGACGCGGCACGATGTGCCGGAAGAGCGTGTCTCGGCCGCGCAATCGACGACGCAATGGCCTGCGCCGATCGCGGCCTCCGGCGCGTCGCTCGGCGGCGGCACCTCGCCATACCCTGCGACCGGTCAGAACCAGCAATCGCGCTTCTACATCCCCGGCACCAACCCGGGCCTCGTTGCGCTGATGACGGCGTGCCCCGCCAGCATCGGCGGCGCGAACTGCGCCAACGCGCTCGCGAACGGCGCGATCGCTTCGCAAACGTTGTGGCGTCCGGCTGCGCTGGGCGGCACGCCGCTCAACCAGCCTGACGGCGCCGACACGCAACGCCGCATGGCGCAAGCGTTCCGCGTCTCGGGCGGCCTGACTGGTGAGTTCGGCGACAGCGGCATCGGCTGGACGACGAACGTCACGTACATGCAGCTCGAGGGCGTTCAGGAAACGCCGGACCTCGCGGTCAACCGCATCCAACTCGCGTTGCGCGGTCTCGGCGG
>CAZXNY010000110.1:0-8251 GCA_964642205.1 uncultured Caulobacteraceae bacterium | reverse complement strand
TGCATCCGAACGATCACGTGAACATGGAGCAGTCGTCCAACGACAGCTTCCCGACCGCGATGCATATCGCCGCCGTGCGCCAGATCCACGACCAGGTCCTTCCCGGCCTGCGGCATCTGCGCAATGCGCTCGCGAAGAAGAGCGTCGAGTTCAAGGACATCATCAAGATCGGCCGCACCCACATGCAGGATGCGACGCCGCTCACCCTCGGGCAGGAATTTTCCGGCTATGTCGCGCAGATCGACAGCTGCATCGCGCGCGTCGAGGATTCTCTGCCCCGCCTCTACCAGCTCGCGCAGGGCGGCACCGCCGTCGGCACGGGCTTGAACGCGTCAGCCGGCTTTGCCGAAGCGTTCGCCGCCCGCATCGCAGCGCTGACCGGCATGCCGTTCGTGACCGCACCCAACAAGTTCGAAGTGATGGCCGCGCACGATTCGATGGTGGAACTCAGCGGCATCTACAACACGATCGCCTGCGCACTGATGAAGATCGCCAACGACATCCGTCTTGCCGGCTCGGGCCCGCGCTCGGGTCTTGGCGAACTGGTGCTGCCGGCGAACGAGCCCGGCTCGTCGATCATGCCGGGCAAGGTCAACCCGACGCAGAGCGAAGCGCTGACGATGGTGGCAAGCCAAGTGCTCGGCAACCACGCGACGATCTCGTTCGCCGCGAGCCAGGGGCATTTCGAGCTCAACGTCTACAAGCCCGTCGTGATCTACAATTTCATCCAATCGGCGCGCCTCATCGGCGATGCGAGTGAGAGCTTTGCCGAACACTGCGTCGATGGCATCGAAGCGCGCGAGGACAACATCAAGGCGGCGATGGAGCGCTCACTGATGCTCGTCACCGCGCTCGCGCCGAAGATCGGCTACGACAACGCCGCCAAGATCGCGAAGACCGCGCACAAGAACGGAACGACGCTGCGCGAAGAAGCTGTGGGCGGCGGCTACGTGACAGAGGCGGAATTCGATGCGGTGGTGCGCCCGGAGAAGATGATCTCGCCGGGCTAGAGCGGGCGCTCAGGCAACACCACGTGCGGCCCCTCGTCTGGCCGCCAGCCCTTCGGCGCTTCCATCATCAGTGCGAGGATGTGCGCGTCCGGGTCTTTGAAGAACGTCATCCAGAGATCGTGGTCTTCCATCGGCGCTGTGAGGTGGATGCGATCGGTGAACGTAAGCCCGCGCGCCTCCAGCGCCGCGCGCGTCGTGACGATGTCGGCGACACGAAAGTAGAGCACCGCGCCATGCTCGACGGGCGCTCCCTCGGCCACTTGATCGAGCAGCAGCCGTACGCCCGCCATGTCATAAAACGCGAGGCCGCCGAAACGGAACAGTTTCCGCAGGCCGAGCACGCCGCCGTAAAACGCCTCGGCCGCATCCGCGCTCTTCACGGGCAGCGCCACCTGCCCCACCGCATTCACATTGATCGCCATGCGCAGCTCCTCCGCGCGATGATGCGCGCACGCGCCTGGAAGTCCAGTGAAGCTGCGCCTACGCTTGCGCATGCTTCAGATCGTACGTGTAAGCGATGACCTGCCGGATGGCTTTGCCACGTTGCGCGTGGAAGCCGCCGCTGAAGGCTACCGGCACATGGAGCGGTTGGCGGACGATTGGGCGTCTGGCGCAGAGCGGTTCGACAAGGCGGGCGAAGCGCTGTTCGCCGCCTACGTCGAGGGCGAGCTTGCCGGCATTGGCGGCGTGACCCGCGAGCCGAGCGATCCGGAAGGCGACGTGATGCGCGCGCGGCGGCTCTATGTTTTGCCGCGCTTTCGCGGAACGGGCGCGGGACGCGCGCTCGTTAGCGCAATCGTGCAGCAGGCGTTCGAGGAAGCTTCACGCTGCACGGTGAACGCCGGGCGCGATGCGCCGGAATTTTGGGATCGCATGGGCTTTGCACGCGTCGATGCGCCGGCGCTCACGCATGAACTCCGGCGCAATTTCGACTGAGGGTGCGGCAGGACTTAGTGCTTCTTCTCGGTCCAACGCGCCTTCGCTTCATCTTCCGTGATCGAGAGGCAGAGATTGTCGCCATCGACGTGATCGACCCAGGCGATCGGGATCAGGTGATGCTTCAAGCCCGCGCCAAGATCGAGCTTCGCGAGTTCGATCTGGTCGCCGAGCACGTGATCGACGCGCCCGACATGCTTGCCGTCGGAACCCACCACTTCCATCTGTTCGCGCACTTGCGAGGATTGGATCATCACTAGCTCCATGATGTTGCCAGATCTTGCCTGGCGTATGTTGTAAGTGACGACCAATGCGGGCGGGCCGCCCAACGTTCCGGAGGCAACTGATGCTCACCTTGTTCCATGCGCCGAAGTCGCGCTCTTCGCGGATGATCTGGCTTCTGGAAGAACTCGGTCAGCCCTACGAGATCAAAACCGTCGGCATTCAGCGCGGCGATGGATCGGGCAGCGCAGACGCCGAGAACCCTCATCCGCTCGGCAAAGTGCCGGCGCTACGGCACGACAACGTCACGCTGTTCGAGACGGTCGCCATCGCGCAATATTTGACGGACGCATTCCCTCAGAACGGGATCGGGCCTCAGGTCGGCGATTCAAAGCGCGCTGCTTATCTCGTGGCGCTCGCCTACTACACGGGCGTGCTTGAGCCCGCGTTCATGTCCAAATTCATGAACCTCACGCCGCCGCGCGGCTCGGCGGGCTGGGTGGTCGCGGAAGAAGCGATGGAATGGGTGATGGCCCAGCTCGAAGCCGGCCCCTACTTCCTCGGTGAGAAATTCAGCGCGGCCGACGTGATTTACGGATCGACGTTCGCGCTCTTCATCGGCAACCCGCTCTTGCCGGAAACGCCGGTACTGCGCGCCTACATCGATCGGCTCGCGGCGCGCCCGGCTTACAAACGCGCCGCCGAGAAGGACGGCTAAGCCGCTTTCGCCAACTCTTGCTCTGCCGGCGCCATCGCGTCGGCGCGCTCGACTTCAGGGATCGCGCGATACGTGGCGGGGGGCGCGATGTTGAGGCGTGCGCGGGCCGCTTCGAGCGGTTCGGCGAGGAGCGCTTCGTAGTCTTCGCCCGGCAGCCAGGCGGCGTTCTTGCCGTGCTGATAGGCTTCCCACACGCATTTGTAGATCGGGCGATCCGGCAGCGCCTTCTTGATCTGATGCGCGCCCGCAAGGCCAATCAGCGCGAAGCCGAACGATTTCGTTTGCGCATACGAGAACGCAACGAGGCTCGCTTCGCCGAGCGCGTCGCGGTGATAGCCGCTGAGAATGTGCCAGAGATCGTGCACGTCCCGCAGGCGCCGGCCGTACCAAGCGAGAGGATGCTCCGCGTCGATCTCGCCGTCGACGCCCTTCTGGCTTTCGGCGGCGAGGCCAGCGGCGGAGAGATCTTCGGATTCCACGAACGCGAGATAGGCGCGGCCGACGCTGCCTTCCGGCAGGCGGCGCAGCGCCTCGTGATCATCGAGCACTTTCGCGAGTTCGAGGCGGCGATACGCGAGCTTGCCGCCTTGCGGCGTCGACAGGAGCTTCGCATAGCCCTTCGGGATCGAGCGGCCCGAGAGCGCGCGCATGATGCGGAAAACCTGCTCGGTGTCTTCCTTGTCGGCGATCAGCTTCTTGAGGGCGCTGAGGGCGGCGGCCCAATCCATCCGGAACGTGTCTTGAGCGACAGCAGCAGCGGCCATGAGCGATCCTCCGATGGTTCAACGTCTAACAGAGGCGGTTTCCGTCGTCCAGAAAAAATGACGCTAGCGTCACCAATTTTCTGTGGACGCCTTTAGAACGTCGGCGCTGGCGCCCGGCGGGAACGCTCCCTAGCTAGGCGCATGGCTGAGATCGTGAATTTGCGCCGCGCGCGCAAAGCCAAGGGGCGTGCGGAAGCGGCCAAGGAGGCCGAGGCCAACCGCGTCGCGCATGGACGCACCAAGGCCGAAAAGAAAATCGCCAAAGCCGAGGCCGACAAAGCCCGCGCGGCCCATGAGGGCCACAAGCTCACTCCCAAACCAGGAACGACCGACGAATGACGACCTCACCTCTCTTCACGCCGTTCACCGCCGGCGGCCTGACCCTCAAGAACCGCATCGTGATGGCGCCGATGACGCGGTCGAAAAGCCCGGGCGGGTTTCCGAACGAGGATGTCGTTGCTTATTACGCCCGCCGCGCGGCAGGTGAGGTCGGGCTGATCGTCACAGAAGGCACGACCGTTGGGCGCGGCGGCGCGTCGAACGATCCGAACATTCCGAACTTCCACGCTGAAGAGTCGCTCGCGGGCTGGGACAAAGTCGTGAAGGCCGTGCACGCGGCCGGCGGCAAGATCGCGCCGCAGCTTTGGCACCAAGGCATGGTGCGCAAGGAAGGCACGGGCCCAAGTCCGGATGCGCGCTCGGATGGGCCGTCCGGTTTGTCCGGCGCGGGCAAGCAAGTCACCGAGCCGATGACGAAGGCCGACATCGACGACACCGTGCGCGCCTTCGCCGATGCCGCGGCAGCTGCACACAAAATAGGCTTCGACGCTGTCGAGCTGCACGGCGCGCACGGCTACCTGATCGATCAGTTCTTCTGGGACAAATCGAACGTCCGCACCGATGCGTATGGCGGCGGGCTGGTGCCGCGCACCACGTTCGCGGCTGAGATCGTCCGCGCCGTGCGCGCCGCGACGGCGCCGGACTATCCGATCATTTTCCGGTTTTCTCAGTGGAAGCAGCAGGACTTCACAGCGCGCCTCGCGCAAACGCCGCAAGAGCTCGCGGCGTTTCTTGAGCCGCTCACCGCTGCGGGCGTCGACGTGTACCACTGCTCGACGCGCCGTTTCTGGGAGCCGGAGTTCGAGAACGATCCGCGCAATCTCGCCGGCTGGACCAAAGAGATCACCGGCAAGCCAACGATCACGGTCGGTTCTGTCGGGCTCAAAGGCGCTGATTTCATCAGCTCTTTTGGCGGGCAAGGCTCGGAAGCCGCTGGCGATCTCACCGATCTCGAGCAGCGTCTCGCGGCTGGCGAGTTCGATCTCGTCGCGGTTGGGCGCGCATTGCTTGCAGATGCAAGTTGGGCGTCGAAGGTAAAGGATGGCCGCTTCGACGCGCTCGCGGCGTTCTCACCGGCATCGCTCGCGACCCTTTCGTAGCAGCGGCGTTCTCTCGCGCGTTGAGTTCTCGGTGCGTTTTTGCACGGACGGCAACCACGCACCGCGCCCAATCTGAACGATGCGTTTCGCGCGCTCGGCGCACGGTAACGCACGCCGTCTTGTCGGCTCACGACAGGATCGCGTAGCTTACTTTACGCACCGGGAAAGCGAGAGAATGGGTTTGCAAAAGCGTTCGATGACGATTGCGGGACATCGCACTTCGCTCGCGCTCGAGCCAGAGTTTTGGGATGTGCTCGAAGAGTGCGCGAAAGCGCGCGGCACGAGCTTGCCGAAACTGATCGAGGGGATCGATGAAGCGCGCGCCGCCACGCATCCCGATCGTGCGCTCGCGTCTGCGGCGCGCGTGTTCGCGTTGCACTACGCGCGCGGCAAGTAAGCGGCGCGTCCGTGCGCGCTATTGCCCGGCGGTTTTGCCGTAGAGCTGCGCAGCAAAGTAACACGGTGCAACGGTGCACGTGGCCATCTGCACGTTCAGCTGAAACGGCCCCGTCCAGCGCGGCGCGACTTGCACGATTGGACGATCATCCATCGCGATATCGGCGGCGACTTCGTTGTTGTTCTGATCGTTGAGCCGCAGATCGATGTCGCTGCAGTCCTGATCGCAAACGGCGACGATCCGGTATTCAAACCCTTGATGCAGCTCGACCGGCACTGCTTGGCTGGCGCCTTGCGCGAGACCGCTCACGAACGGCGTGCCGACTGGCTGAAAACCTTCTTGCGCCATGTAGCCGCTGATTTCGGCAAGCTGCGCCTGCAATTGCGCTTGGTAGTTCACCTGCGGCTGCGCGGGCTGCGTGCCCTGCGGGCCAACGAGCGCTTGCTGCTGCGAAGGATCGACCGGCTGCGTGGACATGCCGCTCGTGCCGCCACCGCCAACGGCGCCGATCACGCCAAGCAGTACGAGCACCGCGAGCACCCCGCCGCCAGCGAGCACCCACACATTCTGGAACCACGGCTTCTTCGGCGCGTCCGAAACGGGCGGCGTGTACGCGGAGTGGATCGTGCTTTGCGCGGCCGGCTGCGGGCGCGGCGGCGGCGTTGGCGCGTTCGGGTTGGCGACGATCGTGCGCACCGCGGCGAGCGTGCGCTCCCACTCCGGGTGGCCGCCCTGCCCGTTCCAATCACGCAGGTTCGCGGCCTGCACTTCACCGAAACCGAAGGGCGCCGGTGAATCATCGAGCTGGACCGGGATGAGCTTGCCCTTGTCGCGCCCCATGCGGGCTTCCTCACGCACCCATTGCGAGCGTGTGGAGTTCGCGCTCCAGAGCACGATCACGGCTTTGCACTGCGAGAGCTTGCCTTCGATGTAATCGGCCCAGGTCTGGCCCGGCGGGATTTCGCTATCCCAGAACACGTCGATCCCGGCGCCTTGGAGACCGTGCGCGACCTGCTCGGCGCGCGATTTGTCTTCCCGTGCGTAGGAGATGAACACGTCGGCCATTCGCGCCGCCCCGCCCTATTCTGAATCCGTCTTCAGTGTGGACGTGTAGCAATGCGGGCCGGGCGAGGCGAGCGCTTTGCGCTCAACTTGGGGCTAGGACGCCGGACAAGCGATCAGCGCAGCCGACGACATCGGCCCGCCGCTGACCAGCATGGCGCGCGCCGATTCCGCAAAGCGGATTTCAATGTTGTAGGGCGCCGGCGGCGCCTCGGCCGTGCAGGTGGCCGCGATGTCATAGCCGCCGGACGCGGGCGTTACCGAGCTAAACGTGCACGCGACGTGGCCCGGCGTTTCGAGGCCATCGGCGCGAAATTCCCAAGCTTGCTCGCACGAGCCCTCTGCCGTCGCCCAGCGGCCAACGAAACGCGGCGGACCGGCGTCCGGCGCCGGCGCTGCCGGATGGGGGATGGCCGTCGGCGGACCTGCGGCAGTGTCGGGCGCCTATGGCTGTCCACACGCTGCCAACGCGAGCGCCGCCACAACGATCAGCGCGCGCATCAACCGGGCGCTTCAGGGAACGGCGCGGGAACCGGCAGACGGGGAAGATCGACGTTCGGCGGCGTGAGGCTCGCTTGCGCCTCTGCGGTCTGGCGCTCGGAAACACCCTCCGGCGGATAGGCGACAACAGCGCCGAACGCGGCGAGCGCCGCGAAAATCACGGCGGCTGCAAACGCGATCCAGGGCGCGGCGCTAGGACGGGAACTTCGGCGGGCGGCCATGGGATCTCTCCTTCCGGTCAGAGAAACGGCCCGGTCGCAAACGTGGTTCCGCGCTGCGCGGCGGCGGAAATTGTTCTCGCTTCGTGCTATTCTGCTCTATGCAAAGGCTCGAATCAGTCGCCCGGAACGACCTGCCCTCCAGAATGGAAGAATTGCCGATCTCTCAGCGGGCCCGTGCGGGCGCGCCGTACCTTCAGGGTCTGAACCCGGAGCAGCGCGCGGCTGTCGAGGCGCTCGATGGGCCGCTTCTCGTGCTGGCCGGCGCGGGTACCGGCAAGACGCGCGTGCTGACCACGCGGCTCGCGCATCTTCTGAACAGCGGCAAGGCCAAGCCCTGGGGCGTGCTGGCCGTGACCTTCACGAACAAAGCCGCGCGTGAAATGCGCGAGCGCGTCGAGCGGCTGATCGGCGCGGGCGCGCTCGGCATCCCGTGGCTCGGCACCTTCCACTCGATCTCGGCGCGGATGCTGCGCGCGCATGCCGAACTCGTTGGTTTGAAATCGACGTTCACGATTTTGGATACGGACGATCAGATCCGACTTCTGAAACAGCTCATCGAAGCCGAAGGCATCGACGATAAGCGCTGGCCAGCGCGCAATCTCGCCGGCGCGATCGATGGCTGGAAGAACCGCGCGCTGACGCCGGCGGATGTGCCAAAGAACGAGGCTTATTCGTTCGCCGAAGGCAAGGGCATCCAGCTCTACGCAGCGTATCAAGCGCGGCTAAAAATTCTGAACGCCGTCGATTTCGGCGATCTCTTGCTGCACATGATCGCGATCTTCCGCAATCATCCGGACGTGCTCGCGGACTATCACCGCAAGCTCAGCTACATGATGGTGGACGAGTATCAAGACACCAACGTCGCGCAATATTTGTGGCTGCGCCTGCTCGCGCAGCAATCGCACAATCTCTGCGTCGTCGGCGATGATGACCAATCGATCTACGGCTGGCGCGGCGCGGAGGTCGACAACATCCTCCGCT
>CAZXNY010000109.1:0-8289 GCA_964642205.1 uncultured Caulobacteraceae bacterium | reverse complement strand
GGCGCTTCGGCGCGCACTTTGAGGAGCGCGACGTTGGCGGCTTCCGCGCGTGCGAGGATTTCGTCGCGCGCATCATCCAAGCTGAGCGACAGGTCGAGCGCGCTTTGCGCGAAGGGCGCGACGGCTTCTGCGAGCGCGAGGCGCGCTTCGGCTGAAATGTCGGGGCCGCAGGCGAAGATCGCGGCTTGCGCTCCGCTGAGCGACGGCGCGCCGCTGAACACGCCTGCGCCCATGCAGAAGCGTTCGGCGGCGGCGATGTCGTCTTCGCTAAAGCCGAGCGTCATCATCAGATCGCCGCGCTTGCCGGCGGCGACGTCCGGCGGGAGCTTCAGCGCTTTCTCGCAAACGTCCGGGCCGATCACGAGCGGATGGACGGCGGCGCGCAAAGTGAACGCATCGGCGCAGGCTTCTTCGATGCTTTCGAGCGCCGGATCGGTGAGGCCTTTGCGTTCGAGCGCTTCGAGCGAGACGCCGGGCGCGCCGCGCAAGGTGCGGCGGCCTTCGACGTAGGCGCGCACGTTTTCGCGGTCGCTTGTGTTGAGGCGCAGTGCGTCGAGGCCGATGCGCGCTTCGTCGCGGAGACGCTTGCCGTAGCCGCCGTCCGGGCGTGGGCCGAAGGTGATGACGCTGGAAAGCGGTTGGAGGCCGCATGAAGCGCCGAGGCGGCGCGCGCTCGCCATGTCGCGCGCGAAGGCGATGCGCGCTTTGAGGCGGAGCGGCGCTTTGGTTTGCGGCGGCGTGTGCCAGAGCGCTTGCGCGCGCTTGTGCGCGGCGGCGAAGGCGGCCGGCGGCGCGGCAAGTTTGCCGGCGCCGTCGCGGGCGCGCTTCACGTCGTCCGCAGGGCGCGCGCCTTCCGCGAGCGCAGCGCCAGCGGCAAGTGCGGCGAGCGTGCCCGCAATGGCGCGCGCGTCTTCACTGTCGTACGCAACGCCCGCGCGCATCAGCGTTTGCGCGAGGCCTTCGAGGCGGATGACGACGAGGCCATGAGGCGCGAGCGCGCGCACGAGTGTTTGCACGGCCGTTTCGAAGCGCGGCGTATCAAACGCGCCATTGAAGAAGGCCGCGAGCGAGAGGCTGGCGCCGAGCGCTTCGTCTTCATCCGAAAGCGAGCCGGTGGGATCGGTGGCGGGGGCCGCGCGCATCGAAACGTCGGCGTTGTGGGCGTAGGGCGCGGCGATGGTGACGCGCCGGCGTTCGGGATTGGCGCCGCCGTCGAGCGCGGAGGCATAGGCGCCGCGCTGCGCTGCGCCGCCGAGGGCGGCGAGAATGTCAGCATCGGGCGCGCCGGTGAGGCGCGCGCTTGCGGCTTTGCGCGCGACGCTTGGGCGTGTCGCATCGAGCTGGTTGCGCATCGCTTCAATGGCGAGATCGGTGAGCGCGGCGTCGAGTGCGCGTGCGCCGGCGGCGAGCGCCGCGCCCGCGCGGTTGCGCGCGGCTTCGGCGTCGAGGGCCGCGTCGATGTCTTCGCCTTCGGGCGCGATCAGCACGCCCGCACCGCTCGCGCCATCGGGATCGACGAGGCGCGCGCTTGCATCGAGCGCATCGAGCGCGGCGTGCGAGGGCGCGCCCGTGATGGCCAGGCGCGCGCCGCGCGCGAGGGCCGCTTGCGCTTGCGCGAGGGCTGCCGGTTCGTCGCGCCGCGCCTTCGGCCACGCGAGGCGTTGGAGCGAGGCGGGGTTGTGGACCTGGATGAGGCCACGGACGACGGCCGCATCGAGCGCGGCTTCGCCGGCGACGAGGAGCGCGGCGAGGCCTTCGGCTTCGAGCGTGGCTTCGATCTGGGCAGCGCCGGCGGCGACGGAGAGCGCGTCGGCGGCTTCGTCTGGCTGGATGAGGCCGTCGGCGAGCGCCTGGGCGGCCATCGCCTCGGTCCAGCCGGCGGGGACAAGGACGGCGCCTTCGTCGAGCTCGATGAGGATCGGGGTGTCCGTGGACATGCGCGCGCTCCAGGTTCGCTCAGCGAAAGCTACGCCCAGCCGGCGCCTTAGATCAAGGACCGAAACAATATCTAGTGGTGGATGGCCTGTGAGTAACGCCAGATATTGTTTCGCGCCCGCACTGGACGCCTCTAGCGACACAAGACATATTGCGCCGCCCGCTCACCCCAGACGGAACACAGTTTTGTCCACACTCGCCCGCATCTTCACTTGGTGGAACGGAGCCACGATGGGTCTCCTGTTCGATATTGGCCGCCGGGGCGTGTTCGTGGGCGAAGACGAGCAGGGCAACAAATATTACGAGGAGCGCCGGCCGAGCCTGAACGGCCGCAAGCGCCGTTACGTGGTCTATGCGGGCCTCGCGGAAGCCTCACGCGTGCCGCCCGATTGGCACCCTTGGATGCACCATATCGTGGATGAGCCGCCGACGACGTCGCCGCTCAAGCGCCAGCGCTGGGAATTGCCGCACCGCCCGAATCTGACGGGCACGATTCACGCCTATCGCCCGCCGGGCTCGATCGCACGCGGCGGTCAGCGCGCGTCCGCGACGGGCGACTACGAAGCCTGGAAGCCGGAGTAAGTCATGTCTGAGCGGATGGCCGAAACGATTTTGGGCGCGATCGTCGCGTTCATCGCGATCGGGTTCTTCGTGTTCGCAGCGGCGCAGGGGCGCACTGGCGGCGCGGTTGGCGGCAACGATTACACGGCGCGGTTTCAGCGTGTGGACGGGATCAGCGTCGGTTCCGACGTGCGTGTCTCGGGTGTGAAAGTCGGCGCGGTGCGCGCGATCGGCCTCGATCCGGCCACGTACATGGCGCAACTGACGCTCAACGTGGACAACAACGTCGAGATCCTGAACGACAGCGTCGCGCGCGTGGCGAGCGATGGGCTGCTTGGCGGCGCGTATATCGCGATCGAGCCGACCGGTTCTGAGCCGATCGCGCCGGGCGGCGAGATCATCAACACCCAGGGTGCGGTGGATTTGCTCACGGTGCTGGCGACAGCCGCATCGAGCATGGGCGGAGCGGAGAAGCAGGAGGAGCCGAACTGATGTTCCGCCGTCTCAAATTCCACATCGCGGCCAAGACCTTGTTCGCCGCGCTACTGATCAGCGCGTTCGCCGCTCCGCAAGCGCATGCGGTGAGCGCCGTGCTGCGCGGGCTCGATAAGGTCACGGGGCAAGCGCGTGACTTTACGGCGACGATCGGCCGGCCCGTGCGCTTCGGCACGCTCGAAGTGACGGCGCGCGCCTGCCAGAAGCGGCCGGCGGAAGAGATTCCGGAAGTTTCGATCTACATCCAGGTGTTCGACACGCCGCCCGTGCCGGAAGGCCAGGAGCCGCGGCGGTCAGAGATATTCCACGGTTGGATTTTCGCTTCGAGTCCGGGTCTCTCGGCGCTTGAGCACCCGGTCTACGACATCTGGGCGATCGACTGCAGAAGCTGAGCGCCGGACGCGTCTTCCGGTAGCGCGCGAAAGTCGGCCTTCGTCGCGAGCGCGTTCACAAGCTTTTCTTGAAATTGGCGGCGCGAGATCGTCGCTGCGCCAAACTGCTCCAGATGCGGCGTGACGAATTGCGCATCGAGCAGCGCAAAGCCGCCGGCGCGCAAACGCGCGGCGAGATGGACGAGCGCGGCTTTGCTCGCATCGCGCGCGGTGGAGAACATGCTCTCGCCGAAGAACGCGCCGCCGAGCGCGACGCCGTAGAGCCCGCCGACGAGCGCGCCGTCCTCCCAGGTTTCGACGCTGTGTGCGATTCCGATGCGGTGGAGCTCAACGTAGAGCGCGCGGATTTGCGGGCTGATCCAGGTTTCCTCGCGCCCCGGTTTGCCGGGCCCTGCGCATGCGTCGATCACCGCGGCGAAGCGTCTATCGATCGTGAAGGTGAAGCGATCTTGGCGAAGCGTGCGCGCCAAGCGGCGCGGCACGTGGAAAGCCTCCAGCGGAAAGATGCAGCGCCATTCGGGATCGACGAGGAACAGCTGATCGTCGTCGCGCGATTCCGCCATCGGAAAGACGCCGCGCTGATAACAGGCGATAAGGTCATCGATCCCGAAGCGGGCCATGCGCCGATGGCAGCACAGCTCGGCGCGCGCATCAATCTGGCGTCGTGTCATAGAGCGGGAGAAGCGGCGGGCGGAAGCTGATTTTGCCGACGATCGCCGCGTCGCACCGGTCGGTGAAGTTGCATTCGCGCTGGGTGAGGTTGGTGTCGTAATAGCGCAAATCGAGCGCGAAGGGCTCGCGGCGGAGTGTGACGCCGGCATCCCAGAACGCACGGTCTTGGCCGCGCTGCACGTAGCGCTGGCCGGCGCCGGCGCTGAAGGTGAGCCATGGGCGCGGGGTGTAGGAGGCTTCGGTGTGGAGCCGCCATGCGTTGCCGGCGCGGTAGCTGGCTTCGGGCGAGAACGAGATCGAGGCGCCGTAGGTGAGCTCCTCGCCACGATGCTGCGCTTTGGCGCGCAGTTGGAGGAAATCGTAGGTCGGGCCCGGCGTCTCGTTGTCGGGGAAGACGGAATACATTGCGTCGAGCGTGATGCGGCGCCGACCTTCATCGAAATGGCGGCCCGCCCAGACATCGATCTCGTACGATGTCGTGGTGTCGCCAAAACCATTGTAGTGCGCTTCGCTTGCGAACACGCCCGCGAAGTAATTGTCCGGGCGCCACCAATAGACGTAGCCCTGCCAGACCGGCTCGTTGTCCGAACTCGAGAGGCCATCGAAGCGATAGTCGCTCGCGTAGGCGATTTCTGTGGCGAGGACGCCGTTGGACGCGTCGGCGTGCGCGTTGAGGGGCGCCATCATGGCGAGCGCGAGGGTGAGCGCGAGAGGGCGCATGAAATTGGCTCCGTGATCGCGGCGGGAGACGCGCGCCGCACGAAGACGCTAGCCAGCGGTAGATATGCGGCCTACTGAATTGGCTGCATGAGTGATATCGACAATGACGATATCCGCCGTCTCGATGGTGGGCTTTTGCTGGTGTTTCGCGAGCTCTTGCGCCGCCGGCGGGTGACGGAAGCGGCCGAGGCGCTGGGGCTTTCGCAATCGGCGGTGAGCCACGCGCTCGCGCGGCTACGTGATCTTTACGGCGATGAACTCTTCACGCGCCGCCCGCATGGTCTTGAGCCGACGCGGCGTGCGCTTGAGCTTGCGCCGCGCATCGAGGCGCTCGTGGACCTGGTTGGCGAGACGTTGCGGCCCGCGGGCGGGTTCGACCCGAAGCGCAGCGACCGCCGGTTCATGTTCAGCGCGCCAGAATTTGTGCTCGCGCTTGTCGGCGCGCGGCTCTTCGAGGTGTTGCGCTTGGAGGCGCCGAACGCGTCGTTCATCGCAACCTACCAGACGCGCGAGCCTGCGCTTGAGGCGCTGCGTCGGCGTGAGATCGATTTTGCGATTGGCCGATTCACGTCTCACCGCGTCGGGTTCGTGATGGAGACGCTCTACGAAGATCGCTATTGCGTGGTCGCGCGGAAGGGGCATCCGAGGTTCAAGAGCGGACGCATCACGCGCGACGCGTACATCGAAGCGGGGCACGTATTCTCCGGTTCGCCGACCGAAGGCGACGCCGATGACGGCGAGCGCGGGGAGGATGTGGTCGGCATCAAGTGGCGCGCGGTGGCGCCGCGCTGGCTCCCGGCGCTGGTGATGGCCTCGCAGAGCGATGCGCTGGTGACGTGCCCGCGCCGGCTCGCGGAACGGCTTGCGCCCGTGCTTGGGCTGCAAATCCTGAAGGCGCCGTTCGTCTCAAACCGCATCTCCGTCTCGGTGGCGCGCCGTGTTGGCGAGACGGACGAGGCGGTTTCGTGGTTTCTGGAGCGCGTGCGCGCGGCGGCGCAGGTGAAGGGCTGAGGGCATGCTGAAATCGTTGAGCGTGCGGGTGGTGATTGCGCTTGCGCTGGGCATCGGGCTTGGCGCGTGGGCGCGCACGCTGGGCGATCCGCGCGTCGCGCCGACTGTGGAAGCAATCGAAGCGTTCGGCGGGCTGTGGCTCAACGCGCTGCGCATGACGGTTGTGCCGCTGGTGTTTGCGCTGGTGGTCGTTGGCATCGCATCGGCGGCGAGTGCGGTGGCGACGGGGCGGCTCGCCGCGCGCGCGATGGGCGTGTTCGCAGTGTTGATCGTGTTCGCGGGACTCTACACGACGGCGGCGACCGAAGCGTTACTCACGCTCTTTCCGGTGAACCGTGAAGCAGCGGCGGCGTTCATTGCCGGCGCGGGCGGGGAGGATGCGCCTGCGGCGCAGGAGCTTGGGTTTGGCGCGTGGCTCTTGATGCTCGCGCCCGCCAACGCGATCCGCGCGGCGGCGGAAGAGGCGATGCTGGGGCTCGTTGTGTTCGCGATGTTCTTTGGCTTTGCGGCGACGCAGATCGATGCGCGCGGGCGCGATGCGCTGGTTGGGTTTTTCCGGGCGGTCGCGGACACGATGGTGGTGATCGTGCGGTGGGTGCTGATCGCGGCGCCGCTCGGGGTGTTTGCGCTGTCGCTTGGCGTTGGGCTGCGCGCGGGGCTCGGGGCGGCGAGCGTGCTGGCGCACTACGTGCTGGTTGTGTCGAGCGTGACGGCGTTCAGTTGCGTGATTGCGTATGCCATCGCGCTGGTGTTTGGGCGCGTGCCGCTGACGCGGTTTGCACCGGCGACGGCTCCGGTGCTTGCGGTCGCGTTCTCAACGCAATCCTCGCTCGCGTCACTGCCCGCGATGCTGGAGGCGGCGCGCAATCTCGGTGTGGCTGAGCGTGTGCGCGATCTGGTGCTGCCGCTCGCGGTGGCGGTGTTCCGGTTCACGAGCCCGATCGCGAACCTCGCGGTCGCGTATTTCATTCTGCATCTCTACGGGATCGAGTTGAGCCTGCCGTTAGTTGCGGCGGGCATCGTGGTGGCGATCGCGATCAGCATCGGCACGGTGGGATTGCCGGGGCAGGTGTCGTTCTTCTCGTCGATGGCGCCGATTTGCTTAGCTCTCGGCGCGCCGACCGGGCTGCTTGGCATATTCCACGCGGTGGAAGTGATCCCGGACATCTTCCGCACGCTCGGCAACGTGCTTGGGCATCTGGCGGCGACGCTGATCGCGCGGCGCGGCGAGAAGGAAGAAGAGCCGGCCGCCGTGGAGGGTGCTACGCGCTAGCCTTCCTGCTCGGCCAAATATTCTTCGAGCCAGTGGATGTGATAATCGCCGTCCAGAATGTCGTTCTGCAGAACGAGTTCTTGGAAGAGCGGGATCGTGGTTTCGACGCCGCTGACGACCATCTCTGAGAGCACGCGCTTTAGGCGCATCAGCGTTTCGGGACGATCCTTGCCGTAGACAATGAGCTTGCCGATCAGCGAGTCGTAGTTCGGCGGGATCTGGTAGCCGGTGTAGATCGCGCTATCGAGCCGCACGCCGAGGCCGCCGGGCGGGTGATAGCCGGTGATCGTGCCGGGCGAGGGGCGGAAGGTCTTCGGGTTTTCCGCGTTGATGCGGCACTCGATGGCGCAACCGCTGAACTTCACGTCTTTCTGCGTGACCGAGAGCGTCGCGCCATCGGCGATGCGGATCTGCTCGTGCACGAGATCGATGCCGGTGACCATCTCCGTGACCGGATGCTCGACCTGCAGGCGCGTGTTCATTTCGATGAAGTAGAACTCGCCGTCTTCGTACAGATATTCGACGGTGCCGACGCCAAGGTAGCCGAGCTTCTTGATCGCCTTTGCCGTGATGTCGCCAATGCGGGCGCGGTCGTCGGCGTTGAGCGCGGGCGACGGCGCCTCTTCGAGGACTTTTTGATTGCGGCGCTGGAGTGAGCAATCGCGTTCGCCGAGATGGATCACGTTGCCGTGGCTATCGGCGACAATCTGAATTTCGATGTGCCGCGGGCGCTCGAGGTACTTTTCGATATAGACGCTGTCATCGCCGAACGCTGCGCGCGCTTCGGCGCGGGCGGTGGCGAGCGCTTCGCCCATTTCCTCTTCGGTGCGCGCGAGCTTCATGCCGCGTCCGCCCCCGCCAGCCGCGGCTTTGACGAGCACGGGGTAGCCGAATTTCTTGCCGATCTTCTTGGCTTCTTCTTCGCTCGTCACCGCGCCGTCGGAGCCGGGGACGCAGGGCATGCCGGTCTCGCGGGCGGCTTGCTTGGCGGTGATCTTATCGCCCATCAATTTGATGTGTTCGGCCTTGGGGCCGATGAACGTCATGCCGTGCTGCGTGACGATTTCGGCGAAGCGCGCGTTCTCGGAAAGAAAGCCGTAGCCGGGGTGGATCGCTTGCGCGCCGGTGATTTCCGCGGCGGCGATGATCGAGGGGATGTGCAGATAGCTCTTGGCGGCGGGCGGCGGACCGATGCAGACGCTCTCGTCGGCGAGGCGCACGTGCATGGCG
>CAZXNY010000108.1:5974-8378 GCA_964642205.1 uncultured Caulobacteraceae bacterium | reverse complement strand
TCGCTCAGGCCCACGGCCTCGTGATCGACCTTGTGCAGCTTCGTGAGCGTGAGGTTCAGCTGATCGTAAACCTCGCGCCGATCGGCCGGTGAGAGGCTGGGCAGTGTCGCGTCGCGGAAGATGCGGCCCTCGAGATAATCCATGACGTAGAATGTGGTGCCGATGATCGTGTCGTCTTCGCAGAGGTGGCGCATGACGGGGACCGGCACGTCCGTCTGCCCGAGCGCCTTCATGACGCGGTACTCGCGATCCACCTGATGCGCGCTCGCGAGCAATTGGCCCGGCGGCTTCTTGCGCAGCACGTAGTGCGTTTCCTTGCCGCTACGTTGCGTCGTCAGCAGGAAGGTCGGGTTGGAAGCGCCGCCTTGAAACTGGCGCACGACCATGCCGGCGCCGAAGTCCTCGATCTCGCGCTTCAGGTAGGCTTCGAGCTTGGCGTTGTCGAAGCGGTGACGTTCCGCAACGTCGGTAACTTGCGGGGGCATGTGGTTCTCCGCGCGTCCGTGCGCTCTAGCCGGAAGTTTGAGACACGTTATAAGTACGGCAGGGCCTGTCAAACGAGGCCGTCCAAGGGAGGAAGTCGTGGCGTCAGCCGATGGTCAAGCCAAGCAAGTCTTGCCGCCCTTCAAGCCGTTGCCGCAAAAGGCGCCGGACATCTCTGTCGAGCGCCGGCCCGATGGCGTGGTGCTGGTGCGCTCGAACCACGCGCCGGCGGTAGGCCCGCGCACGATTGCGCATCTGCTTGTGGAGCGCGCGGAGCTATTTCCAGATCGGCCCTATCTGCAACAGCGCTTGCCGGGACATGGCCCGTGGGTTGGGCCGACTTACGCCGAAGCGTTCCGCGCTGCGGAGGGCATCGCGCAATGGCTGCTCAATCGCGGGCTAAGCAAGGATGACAGTGTGATGGTGCTGTCGGCCAATTCGGTCGAGCACGCGCTGGTGATGCATGGGTGCTACCAATCAGGCGTGCCGATCGCGCCGATCAGCCCGGCCTATTCGCTGATTTCCTCCGACCACGCCAAGCTCAAGCATTGCTTCGCGACGGTGAAGCCTAAAGCCGTGTTCGCGCAGAGCGGGACGCAATTTGCGCGCGCGTTCGAAACGTTGCGCGCGCTCGATCCTGCGCTCTTCTTCGTCACCGTCGATGGGACCGAAGGCTCCACGCCGCTCAGCGAGCTGATGGAAACGGAGCCGACGAGTGACGTCGCGGCGGCGCGCGACAGGCTGAACAATCACAGCGTTGCAAAATATCTTTTCACGTCGGGATCGACGGGGATGCCGAAAGGCGTGCCGCAAACGCACGGCATGATGTCGGCGGTAATCGCGGGCACCGGTGGGCTTGTCTCGCCGGATGCGCCGCCGCCGGACGGCGTGCCCCAAGCACTCGACTGGATGCCGTGGAGCCACATCTCGGCGGGAAATATCGGCTTCAACGGGATTTTGTGGGCCGGCGGCACGCTCTATCTCGACGAGGGCAAGCCGCTGCCTGGGCAGTTCGAGACGACCATCAAGAATCTGTACGAAGTTTCGCCGTCCAGCTTCGGCTCGGCGCCGATTGCGTTCGGCATGCTCGCGGAGGCGATGGAGCGTGACCCGAAGCTGCGCAAATCGTTCTTCAAAAACCTGCGCACGCTTGGTTATGGCGGCGCGACGCTCTCGACCGACGTCGCCGATCGCATCCAAGCGCTGGCGATCGAGGAGACCGGTTTCCGGATTCCGCTGACGACGATGTATGGCGCAACGGAGACGCAGGGCATCACGGTGGTGCACTGGATCACCGAGCGCGTCGGTCTGATCGGGCTGCCGATCCCGGGCATGACGCTGAAGCTCGTGCCGAACGGCACGAAGTACGAAGTGCGCGTCAAAGGCCCGACCGTGACGACCGGCTATCACAACGATCCGGAGAAGACGGCGGCGGCGTTCGATGAAGAGGGCTTCTACAAGCTCGGTGATGCAGCGAAGTTCGTCGATCCGGATGATCCGTCGAAAGGGCTCGTGTTCGATGGGCGCGTCACAGAGGATTTCAAGCTCGACAGCGGCACGTGGGTGTCTGTCGGCACGTTGCGGCCTGACATTGTGGCCGCGTGCTCGCCCTATGTGTTCGACGCGGTGATCGCGGGGCAGGACAAGCCGTTCGCCGCGGCGCTGCTTTGGCCCGCGCCGGCGGCGCTGCAAGAATTGGCCGCCGATGGCGCGCCCGGAACGCCGCTCGAAAAGCTCACAGGGAAACTCAAGGACGCGCTGAACACGTTCAACGCGACGTCCGGCGGATCGTCCCGGCGGATCGGGCGCTTCGTGATTCTGACCGAGCCGCCGTCGATCGATGCGGGCGAGATCACGGACAAGGGCTACGTGAACCAGCGCGCGACGCTGGAGCATCGGGCCAAGCTCGTTGAGGCGCTCT
>CAZXNY010000108.1:3096-5874 GCA_964642205.1 uncultured Caulobacteraceae bacterium | reverse complement strand
ACGATGGCGCGCTTGGAGCCGAAGAGATTGTACGGCGTCGCCAAGCTGACATTCGCGCGCGCCGCAAGCGCCCGCATCGACAGGCCCGTATCGCCGGTTTCGCGGATAAGGTCGCGCGCCGCATCGACGATGCGTTTCCGGCGATCTGCCTTGCCTGCTTCGCGTTTGCTCATGCGCCTTGCGTGCTCCGTCCGCCGAACCTAGGCGGGGCGGGGCCAGCCGCATAGCCCGTTCCCGCAAAATTTCAGAACGCGTCCTAACAATCGCTTGGCGCGGGCGCGATGCGGCCCTTAGATGCGGGCAAAAGGGAGGCCGCATGCTCAAGCTCTATGATCATCCGTTTTCGCCGTACGCGCAGAAGGTGAAAATCGCGCTGCGTGAGAAGGGGCAGGCGTTCGAAGCGCCGCTGCCGCAGGGCATTGGCGTTGGCGGGGCGCTCGGTGAGTTCGTTGACGCCAATCCGCGCGCCGAGGTGCCTGCGCTGATCGACGGCGACGTGAAGGTTTTCGATTCCACGATCATCCTCGAATATATCGAGGACAAATGGCCGACGCCCGCGTTGCTGCCGAAGACGCCGGCGGAGCGTGCGCGCGTGCGGATGCTCGAAGAGGTGATGGACACGCACTACGAGGCGATCAATTGGGGCCTCGGCGAGCTGCGGGCCTTCAAACGCGCGGAAGGCGCGCTGGCGGAAAAGATCGAGAAGCGCGCCGCCGCACAGACGCAGGGCTATTATGCGTGGCTCGAAAAGCAACTTGGCGATCGCCAATGGTTCAATGGTGATGCGTTTGGCTGGGGCGATCTTGCGGTCGTGCCGTATCTGAATGGTTCACGCGGACATGGGAACGTCGTGCCGGCCGGAACGAAGCTCGCTGCGTGGTTGGAGCGCGTCAACCAGCGCCCAAGTGTCGCCGCGACGACAAAGGACATCACCGACATGCTGTCGAAAGGCGGCGCGCAGATGAGCGATGTCGCGAAGATGGTGGAGCAAGGTCTCTTCAAACGCGAGTACCGTGATCATCGCTTGGAGTGGATGATCAAAGTTGGCGGCCTTGAGGTGGTCACGAAGGGGCTGGAGCGCGACAATATCCGGTTCTCGCCAGACCTCAGGTAGGCCGCGCTATTTGGTTTGGCCGCCATCGACGACGAGCGTTGCGCCGTTGATGAAGCTCGCTTTGTCGCTCAAGAGAAACGCTGCGGCGGCGCCGATTTCTTCGGGCGTGCCGTAGCGATTGAGCGGAACCTCGCGTTTCAGCCATCGCGCCCAGGCTTCGGCGCGCGGGCCGTTGGCGTTTGCTTCCCATGAGCCGCCGGGGAAGATGATGTTGCCTGGGCAGATCGTGTTCACGCGCACGCCGGTTTGGCCCGCGAAGCGCGAGAGCGCCTTCGACATGTGGTTCACGCCGGCTTTTGTCGCGCCGTAAATGAGCGCTGAACCCATGGTGTCGACGCCCGCGATCGAGCTGATGAAGACGAGCGCGCCGCTCTTGCGCGCTTCCATGCGCTTCATGGCGCCACGCGCGAGGCGAAACGCGGCGTTTAGGTTTTGATCGAGACCCTGATCCCATTGAGCATCGGTGACATCGACGCCGAGCGGCGATGGCGAGATGCCGACATTGGCGACGGCGCCGTCGATCGGGCCGAATTGCTGCTCGCAGGCCTCCAGCGCGCGATCGATATCGGCGGTTTGAGTCATGTCGCCGGCCATGCGCCAGAGGTTGGCGGCGCCGTGTTTCTCAGCGAGCGCGGCGTACGTCTTCTCCAGCGTTTCCGCGCCGCGCGCGGTGAGCGCGACCTTCGTGCCCTCCGCGAGCAGGCTTTGCGCGATCCCGAGGCCAATGCCGCGGCTCGCGCCGGCGATGAAGATGATTTTCGATTTGAGGTTCAGGTCCATGCCGGAAGTCTACTGCGTCCAGCACGTTTGGGGAGCCTACTTTTCGAACGCGACAGTCCCGTCTAGGTCACTCCCCGCAACACGCAATTAGGACGCCCGCCAATCATGAATGTCGATGAAGCGATCCTCACACGGCGGTCGATCCGTCAGTTCAAGCCCGATCCGGTGCCGCGTGCGCTGATTGAGGAGATTTTGCAGGTGGCGGTGCGCGCGCCGTCGGGCACGAACATCCAACCTTGGAAGCTGCATGTGGTTGCGGGAGAGGTGCGCGCGCAGTTGGAGCGCGAAGTGCTGGCGCACCGCGACACCAACCCGCCAGACCAGCACGCTGAGTTTCCGCGCATGAACAAGCGCAAGGAGCCCTACCAGACGCGCATGCGCACGCTGGGCAAGGAAATGTATACGCTGCTCGGCGTGCCGAAGGGCGATCAGGCGGCCAATTGGCTCCAATGGGGCCGCAACTATCAGTTCTTCGATGCGCCGGTCGGGCTGATCTTCACGATCGACAAGGACCTCGACCGGATGAGCTATGTCGATGTCGGCATATTGCTGCAGACGATCCTGCTCGCCGCCAAAGCGCGCGGGCTCGATAGCTGCGCGCAGGGCGCTTGGAACAATTATTGGAGCGTGACGCGCCGCGTGCTGAACATTCCGGAAGACGAGTTCATCATCTTCGGCGTTTCGATCGGCTACGCGGACGAGACCGCGCCCGTGAACACGCTCGTTTCGGAGCGCGAGCCGATCGAGAATTTCGCGACATTCCACGGATTTTGAGCGCTTGCGCGGCTAAGTAGAACGCGTTTCAATGTCTCCCAATGACATAAGGGAGGCTCCGCGATGGCCGATGGCGTGCTCGAAATCCCGGAGATGGTCGGCATTCCGCT
>CAZXNY010000108.1:0-2996 GCA_964642205.1 uncultured Caulobacteraceae bacterium | reverse complement strand
AATCCGGGGCTCACAGATGTCGATGCGCGGCTGCGCGATCTCGATATCGAGGGCGTCGAGAAGGAGCTGATCTTCCCGCAGCGCCTGTTCGGCCTCTACATGATGACGGACATGGAAATGCGCGAGGAAATCTTCGGCGCGTACAATGAAAGCATCGCCGAGCAATGCGCGAAGGGGCAGGGACGGCT
This sequence comes from uncultured Caulobacteraceae bacterium, assembly GCA_964642205.1. GTDB lineage: Bacteria > Pseudomonadota > Alphaproteobacteria > Caulobacterales > Aquidulcibacteraceae > JBEVOS01. Next base: position 2,808 of record CAZXNY010000108.1, on the reverse strand, counting down.
CTTTCCCGTGATGGTGCCGAACTACTGGAATCCGCCGCAAGCGCGCGAAAGCGTGCAGCGCTGCAAGGAATTGGGCGCGCGATGTCTGATGGTGCCGATCAATCCGCGCAAGGATTTGAATGGCGATCCCATTCTCTACAACGATCCGAAGATGGACGCGTTGTGGGAGGCGATCGCCGATAGCGGCATCCCGCTTTGCTTCCACATCGGCGAAGCGATCCCCACAGCCGCGCCGGGCGCGACAGGCACGTTTGTGCTGACGCAGATGGGCGGTTTCCGGCAGAACTGGGCGATGCTGACGTTCGGCGGCGTGTTCGACCGGTTTCCCGCGCTCAAAGCGGTGTTCGTCGAGGGCGGCATTTCATGGGTGGCGAGCGCGCTGCACGACGCAGACATGATCTATGAATCGTTCCCGACCGCCGTCTATCCCAAGCTCGCGCACAAGCCGAGCTGGTATTGGTTCAACCATTGCTACGCGACGTTCATGACCGATCCTGTCGGTCTGGAAGTGCTGCATCGCATTGGCGCCGACCGTGTGATGTGGTCGTCGGACTATCCGCACCAGGAGAGCACGTTCGGCTATACGCGCAGCGCGATCCAAGCCGTGTTCGACAGCGTGCCGAATGTCGAAGACGCGCAGAAGATCCTGGGCAAGACGGCGCTTGACCTCTTCAACATGCGCTGAGCGTCAGCGCCCGGCCTATCCGACAACAGCGCCGCTGCGCGCATCGGTGTATGCGCCGTTGGCGTAAGCGACGGCGCCGTTGACGAGCACCGCATCCACGCCAATCGCATCGCGGATATAGCGCATGCCTTCACCCGGCATGTCGTAGACCGGGCGCTCTTCGCCGCGCGCGATATTGTCTGGATCGAACACCACGATATCTGCGGCGTAGCCTTCCCTGAGGCGTCCGCGTTCTTTGAGGCCCCAGATGTCGGCGGTGTCGGCGGTGATCTTCTTGATCGCTTCTTCCAGCGTCAGCGCGCCGGATTTGCGGACGAATTCGCTGAAGAGATAGCCGGTGTCGCCATAGGTTGAGAACGAGGCGAGGTGGGCGCCGCCGTCGCTCGCGCCGATGTGCATCAGGGGATGCTTTAGGAACGGGCCGATGCGATCGGTGTTGTCGTGGCCGCCATTGGCCGCGAGGAAAGCGACGTCGAGATCGTTTTCGAGCGAGATGTTGATCAGCGCTTGCACCGGCGTCTCGCCGCGCTCCTCGGCGACGTCATTGAGTTTGCGGCCGACATAAGCCGCCGGCGCCTTATCGCCTCCGCGAATGACGAGGCGCCCAAACAAGGTCTTGCCGCCGTCCGGGCCGCAATCCTCGATCATCTTCTTGACCGTATCCGCGTCGCGCAACGCTTCGAGGCGCTTGGCGATTGGCTGGCGCAGGATGCGCACCCAGCGCGGCAGGCGCGCGAGAAAGAGTGATGGATTCAGCATCGAGAAGCTGATGTCGATCGGGCGCGTTTGCATTTGCGGCCACACGCGGGCGCCGCGCGCGAATTGCTCTTCGACGCGGCCCATGATCAAGCCCACGTTCTGCGGCGCGAGCGTGGAATCGAACACCGGCGAGAAGGTCGTTGGAATGTCATGCCTGATCGAAAGCTCGGCGAGCTGATCGATACGCGCAATGGTGAGATCGATATCGTAGAACTCAGGAACGATCTGCAGCATGCGGCCGCCTTCTTCGCCCAGCACTTGAGAGAGCGCGTCGAGCTCACCGAAATCGGCAAAGCGCGAGGGCACGGGGCGGCCATTTTCATCGACGTCGACAAAGCTCGTGCTCATGCCGATGGCGCCGGCGCGCAGAGATTGGCGCAGCAATTCGCGCATCTCGGCAATTTCGGCTTGGTTTGCCGTGCGCTGCTGCGCGTCCGCACCCATCACCCACAAGCGGATCAGCGAATGCCCCACGAGCGGCGCCACGTTGATCGAAAGGCCAGGCTCAATCGCGTCGCGATAGCCCTGGAAATCTTCCCAGGTCCATTTGGCGAATTCTTCGGTGAAGGCCTCTGGCGGCATTTCCTCGATCTGCTGGAACATGCCGATGACCGCGCGGCGATCGGGCGCTTTCAGCGGCGCAAGCGACAGCGAGCAATTGCCGGGGACGACAGCGGTGACGCCGTGTGAGAGCGCAGGGCGCGCGGCGCCGTCCCACAGCAGTTGAACATCGAAATGCGTGTGCGGATCGATGAAGCCGGGCGCGACCACGCGGCCGTTCGCGTCGATCGTTTCACGCGCTGCGCCGGAGACCGCGCCGACAGCGGCGATCTTGCCATCTTTCACTGCAACATCGCCTTTGAAGCCAGCCTTGCCTTCTCCGTCGACGACGAGGCCGTTCTTGATGATGATGTCGTACATCGCGTCACAATCCCTCTAGGCTTTGGGGCCCTCTAATATTCTGCGCCAAGAATGGCCGGCGAGATCGCCGATCGTGTCGACGCCGCAATTGCGCATCAGGTCAAAGCCAATGGCCGCGTCGAGCACCACATTGCCGACCACGCCATTTTGATAGCGCACGCTGAGCACGAGTTCGGCTTCGCCATCGTGCCCCGCCGCGATGGCGGCGGATTCGATGATAGCGTCGCGTTGTTCGGTCATGGCGTGCGCCGCGCTCATCGCTGCGGCGGCTCGATGAAAACCACATCGCTGCCGAGCAGCAGGCCGGCGGGCCGGCGCATGGCGAAGATGTGCAGGTTCCAGCTCTTGATCCGGTCGGCGCCGTCGGGCTCGCCCGGCAGTGCGCGCGCGGCGAGCTCTTCAAGCGTTTCTTCCGGCTTCGGCGTCACGAAGCGGCGCTGCTT
>CAZXNY010000107.1:0-8381 GCA_964642205.1 uncultured Caulobacteraceae bacterium | reverse complement strand
CAATCTGCATGATATGCCAGTGTGTCTGTTCATGGGGCGTTTGCACGAACGCAAAGGGGTTAAGGTTTTGCTTGAAGCCTTCAAAACAGCTGATTTGCCGGATGCAAGACTCGACAGTGTTTCCTGAATGCTTACGGGCTGCGGCGAAAGCGGCTGGCGGCGCGCGAACGCCAACATGCGCTGCACCAGAATGCGCGCGCGTTCAGCAGCGTCGAGCGCCCCATCGATCAGCCGCGACGCGCGCTCGTCGTTTTCGACGCGCCGGCGCACGATCGTCAATCCGCCGATAATCGGCGTCAGCAGATTGTTGAAATCATGCGCCACGCCGCCCGCGATCTGCCCCAGTGATTCCGTTTTCTGCGATTCATGCAATTGGTTGAGCGCGACTTCGCGGTCCTTCACGGCGGCGGCGATGCGCGTTTCAAGCTCGCGCGCCAGCTCGCGCAGGTCGGCCTCGACTTCCTTGAGGTGTGTCACGTCGGCGAACGCCGCCACCGCCCCGCGCGGCGCGCCGTGGCGATCGAGCAGGGGCACGGCCGAGCCGAACAATTGCACCTGTGCGCCATCGTCGAACACGACGCGCTCCTCGAACGCCGCCACCGTTTCGCCGCGCGCGGCGCGTTGCACCGGCAGTTCGTGCGGCTTCAGTTCGCGCCCATCGGGCCCCAGCACGCGAAAATGCCCCACCGTCGCGGCCGCTTCCGGGCCCGACTTCGACATGTTGGCCCCGTCGTTCAGCCGCAGCAGATTTTGCGCGAACTTGTTGCCGGTGATTTCCAGCGCCTCGGCATTGTGCGCGATCCAGATCGCGGTCGGCGCCGCATCGAGCACGGCTTGCAGCTCTTCGCTCAGCGCGCGCAAATCGGCCTCGGCGCGCCGCCGCTCGGTAATGTCGGTGATGACGACGGAGACGCCGCCTTCCATCGGCGCGGTGCGCATCTCCACCGTGTTGCCGGGCCGGAACGCGCTCGGCGCTTCCATGCGGCCGGCTTTGCGCTCATTCATCGCCGCGCGCAGCAGCGCGCCATAGGGGCGATCCTTGCCGGCCGGGAAAATGTCCCACAGGACCTTGCCGAGCACATTGGCGCGCTTCAGCCGGAAATATTCCTCCGAAGAGCGCGAGAACTCGATGATGCGCCATTCGCTGTCGAGCGCGTAATAGCAATCCTGCACGCTATCGAGCACCGCGCGCAGCTGCGCTTCGCTGCGTTCGGCGTCGGCGACGACGCGGATATTGCCAAGCGCCGCGGTCGCCGCCTTCGCGAGCGCTTCGGCGATCGCGACATGTTCGGGCGTCGGCGCATCGATCGCGGCCCAATAAGAACCGAGCGCCGCTTCGTGGCCGATCGGCGCCAGCACGAGGCTCTTCACGAAGGTCGGCGCGTACGCCGCCTGCGGCACGCGCGGATCTTTCTTGATGTCGGGAATAACGATTGTCTTGCCGCTCAACATCGCGTGGCCCGAGATGCAGGCTTCGATCACGAAGTCCTGACCGGCCCAGAGCGCTTCGAGCGCGTCTTCCGCGACATAGGCGCAACGGTCACCCCGGCGCAGCACCACCGCGATGCCGTCGGCGCCGACCAGTCCACGCGCCGCGCCCCGCAGGCAGCCGACGAGCTCATCGAGCGACTTCGACGCCGCGAGGCGCGCCAAAGCATCCGCGAGTTGGATTGACGCCGCTGGCCGCATGAAATTGGCTCCAAGCGCAACCTAGGGAGCAATCGGGCGCCGCTACAATGCCAGTCATCGCGTAAACGAATTTATTTCAAGGCGCGGGAACAAAGCCGTTCTGCGTGCGTTTCGTTCGGTTCAGCAGGGCGCTATCGCGGCGCCGGCGCGCAGATATCGTCAGCCCGCGCGCGCTCTGCGGCGGCGAAACGATCCGGGGTGGGCGCAAGCCGGCGCACCAGCGCCACGCCCTTGGCCGACGGGCTTATGATGACGTTCTGCGCATCCTCGGGCGCGTCGCGCTGCCTGCGCGCGACGATCACGTCGAACCCGTCCGGCGCTTCCATGTCGGAGACGACATAGAAATTGTCGCTCTCGGAATCGTAGAGCGAGAGCGACATGTACGCGTCCCAGCGCGCCGCCGCGATCCGCACGGGGCCGCGCGACAGATCGAACACGCAAGCCGAATAGGCGAGGTCGGGTGAGGGCCGCACGATGGTGCGCGCCGACTCCGTCACGCGCGGCGCATGCGCCCACGCATTGGCGCCGCCAATCCGCGCCATCGCCGCGCCCATCATCATGCCCGGCGCAAGGCTGATAAACGCAAAGTGCGCCGCCGCCGCCGCCGCCGCTGCGCCGAGCGAGAACTTCACCGCCGCGTTCACGAGACAGGCTCGGGGCAAGAAAGCGTCGTCAGCGCTGGGAACGTGATCGTATCGGGATGCTCGCGCGCTTCCTGGCGTGGCTGATAGAGACGGAGCGTCAGCGAATAGCCGCGATGCGCCGCGCGCGAGGAGATCCAGTGCGCCGCATCGCCACGCCCCGCCGAAATCCGCGTGCGCCATCGCCCGTCCGCGCCCGGCTGCGCGCGCGTCGCATCGATCGAGAACGCGCGGTCGTTGTTCTGCGGCAGATAATTGTCGGGTGCATAGAGCGTGACGGACCACCAGCGCGCCGGCAGCGCGCCTCCGCTCAGCTCATAGACGCACGCTTCATCGAGCGGGCGCCCGTCTTCATCTTCCGCGAGCGTGAAGTAGATCGTCTCGCGCGCGGACAGGGCGAGCAGGCCGTTGCGCGCCACGATCGCGCGCGTGTACGGGTCCGCCGCTTGCGAGCCGGCCAGCGCATTGCCGCGCCAGCCGCCGGCATAGGCCTGGTCGAACCAGCCGCCGCCGCGCGAGATCGCCCACCACGCCGAGGCCGCGCCAATCAGCGCGCCAACGAGCACGGCCGTACCCCAAAAGAGAATCCGTTGCGCCATCCCCGCTCCGCGTGGCGCTGCCTAGGGGCTAACGATCCTCCTGCGGCGCGCGCAATTCAAGCGAAAGCGCGTGCAAGCCTTGTGCAAATTCGATTGCAAGTGCGTCATTCACGGCGCGTTGACGCTGAACGCGCGAAAGGCCGTTGAAAAATTCGGCGGTCATGCGCACTTTATAGTGCGTCTCGCCGCCCTCACGCGCGCCAGCATGGCCCGCGTGCCGCGCAGATTGATCCTCGATCTCCAAAGTGCTCGGCGCGAACGCGTCCTTAAGCACTTTTTTCATACGCTCGGCGCGCGAGAGCGGCGTTTCTTGTGTTGTCAATTCCTTGTCCCTCGAACCAACCGGACACATACTAGCTTCCCCCATGGCCGGCGCCTTCAAATATCGTCCCAAGTTCGTGGACATCCGGGTGAAGAAGCCCCCGACGGAGCCCGTGCGCGGCGAGAGCGACGTGCCGTGCGATCACGTGGGCTGCCGCCTCGCGGGCGAGCATCGCGCGCCGAAGTCGCGCGAGCGGTCGAACGAGTACTGGCATTTCTGCCGGGAGCACGCGGGCGAGTACAACAAGCGTTGGAACTACTTCGAGGGCATGTCGGAAACCGACTTCGTCAACTTCCAGCACAACGAAGAAGTCGGCCACCGCCCGATGTGGACGTTCCGGCCTGGCCGCCAGGAGCGCATCTCGCCGACGCGCTTTTGGAAGGCCGCAGAGCCGGGCGATCGGTTCGGCATTTTCGGCAAGCGCCCGACGCAGGAAGAAGCCCGCGCGCGCCGCTCGATCTCGAACGTGCACCGCAAAGCGTTCGAAGCGCTGAGCCTCGACGAGACCGCCAATTCGCAAGCGATCCGCGCGAGCTACGCCGAGCAAGTCAAACGCTGGCACCCGGACTCGAACGGCGGGGATCGCAGCGCCGAACAGATGCTGCAGAAAGCGGTGCAAGCCTATCAGACGCTCAAGAAGGCTGGCTTCGTCTGAGCCGCGCGCGTCAGCGCCAGTCCCGCCAGCACATAGCCAAGACCCAGCAACAAGCCCGCGCTCGCGAATGCGTAAGGCGTGAGCGGCACGGCGAGCGCTGAGGCGAACGCGCCAAGCCACGCCAGCGCCGCGCCCGCCGCCACGCGTGCGCGCAGCATCTGCACCGCGAGTAGGGCGAGCCCGATCACAAACACGCTCGCGCCAACCGCGTACCAATCGACGCCAAACGTCATCGCGTCCGGTCCCACAATGCTCGCCACGCCTAATGCAGCAGCGACGAAGCCTGCAAAGCCAACGCGCCCAAGCACGCTTGCATAAGCCGCGTACACGCCGATCAACCCCATCAGCAGGCACGCATCGATTAGCGCATAAAGCGCCTCAAGCGTCGCGTTCTCCGCCGCATACGGAATAAACGTCGACGCAATCCGCAACGCGCCGCCAGTCAGCGCCGCGAACGCGGCCGCGCGAAACTGAAAACTCATCGCTCCCCCTCCCCGTGAGGGGAGGGGGCAGGGGTGGGGTGCATCCCCCCGTCTGAATCTGGAGCGCGCGTCGTGAGCGTGCGCGCAAATTCTCTTGCGCGTCGCGATTCACCCCGCCCCCTAACCCTCTCCCCTCAAGGGGAGGGGGAAGCGTGTTACGCATAGCTCAGCACCTCGAACTCGATGCCGTCGTCGTCGTGAAAGTAGAAGCGCCGGCCCGGCTCATAATCGCCGTGAGAGTGCGTCTTGTAGCCCGCGTCGAGGATGCGCCGCTCCGTGGCGTCGAGATCGCCGACGACGACGCCGATGTGGTTGAGCCCGCCGCGCGTCAGGTAGCTCTCGCGCTCCGCCGCGTGCGGCGCGCCGAGTGAATAGACCGCGACGTAGCTCTCATCGCTTACGACGTGAAACGTCTGTCCGCCGCCTTTGGCCGGGCCGCTCCAGCGCACCTTCCAATCGAACAGCGCGCAAAGCCGCTCGGCCGTGCGCGCCGGATCGGAAACGGTGACGTTGACGTGTTCAAGTTGCGCTGTGGTCATGGGAAATCCCTGCTGTTGTCCTCGATCTGCGCCGAGGCTACGATCTCAACCTAACTTGAGGTCAAGGTATTTTTCGCATGCCCGGAGCCGCCCAAAAACTCCGCCCTACGGACCTTCTCACCATCGGTCAGCTCGCGGCCCGCACGGGCGTGTCCGTCTCGGCCATCCGGTTTTACGAGACGCGCGGCCTCATCGCGCCCAGCCGCAATGCGGGCCGCCAGCGCCGTTTTCCGCGTTCGGACATTCGCCGGCTCTCCTTCGTGCTGATCGCCCAGCAAGTCGGCTTCACGATCGAGGAAATCCGCACGCTGCTCGCCAGCCTGCCGCAGGGCCGCACGCCCACGCTCAAGGATTGGGACTCGATCAGCCGCGGCTTTCGCGCCGAACTCGACCGGCGCATCACCGCGATGACGCGCATGCGCGACAATCTCGATAGCTGCATCGGCTGCGGCTGCCTTTCGCTCCGCAAATGCCAGCTCTACAACGCGCAAGACCGCGCGCAGCGCAAAGGCGCCGGCCCGCGCTACCTGCTCGGCGATAGCTGGAAGGATGTGTGACGCGCGAAACGGCGCCGCGCCGCTAGGTCCGTTTATGGCGTGCGCCCCGCATCGCGAATTGGCATGATGCGAAGGTCGTCTAGGCAAGCAGCATGTCTCATCCGCTCGATAATCCCATCTGGGCCGCGCTCACCTCGCGCCAACAGAACATCAGCGCCGGCGGCGCGCTCGCGCGGCGCTTTGCGGAAGATGTCTCGCCGCTCGCCGCGATGCGCGATTACACGCCCGGCTCGATCGCCGCGCTCAGCGATCTCATTCCGGACGGCGACGACATCTCCATCGTGTGCGCCGATCCGCCCGCGCCGATGATCAACCACGAATGCACGATGAGCGCGCCGATCCTGCAAATGATCGCGCCGGCGCTCACCAAAGGCGGGCCGTCACCGACACTCGAACCGCTCGGCGACGCAGACGCTGCAGAGATGCTCGCGCTCGCGACGCTCACGCGCCCCGGCCCGTTCCGCGCGCGCACGCACACGCTCGGCCGCTTCCTCGGCATCCGCGACAATGGCCGGCTCGTGGCGATGGCGGGGGAGCGGCTCAACGTCGATGGCTTCCACGAGATCAGCGCCGTGTGCACCCATCCGGACTATCGCGGCCGCGGCTATGGCGCTGCGCTCATGCGCGCCGTCGGCCAACGCATGCTGGATGAAGGCGACGTCTGCTTCCTCCACACCTATGTCAGCAACACCACAGCCATCGCGCTCTATAAGACGCTCGGCTTCACCGAACGCTTCCAGCTCACGCACGCCGTGTGGAAGCGCAGCGTCTAGAGTATCTCGAACACCTCGAGCCGCACCACGCTCGCGCGCCGCTCGCCCTTGGCCACCGCAAGCAGGCCATTGAACCGCGCATGCTGCGCCGCCGCCGTGTGAAACCGCATGGCGGTGCGGAAGTAGTAGCGCGAGGCGTCCACTGCTTCGCCGCGCCCGAGCGCGGCGAGCACCTCCGGCGGCCCGCTGCGCACGCCGTCGCTCTTTACTTCAATCAGCGCGCCATCATGCGTGCGGATCGCGTAATGCGCGGAAATCTCCAGCGCGCCGTCGGCGCGCACGCTCTGCCAATCTGCGCCCGGCAGCACGACGCCGCTCACCGCGCCGGTGACGCGCCCGCCCGTGATCGCGATCATGCGCCGCGCGCCCAGATCGGCGGGCGCTTCAACGTCCGCCTCGATCACCAGCAGCGGGCGCGCTTCCAAGCTCACGCCAGGGCTTTCTTTTTCACGGATAGGGAAGGCCGCGTGTTCAGCGCTTCCCGATCGAAGCCCGCGAGCTTCTTGTAATTCTCGGCGCACGCTTCGAGCTCGGCTTGCGTGATCACGTCATGCACGTCTTTGAAGCCGCCCGGTGCGCGCTCATGCGCCATCTGCATCACTTGCTCTGGCCCATTGGCGCGGTTCGCCGTCACGATCTTGCTCGTCGCCGGCCGGCGCTGCTCTTCGTAAGACCCCAGCGCCGCGTCGATATCGCTCTGCGTCGCCAGCGCTTGCGCGAGCACGCGCGCATCGAGGATCGCTTGCGAGGCGCCGTTCGAACCGACCGGATGCATCGGGTGCGCGGCATCGCCGAGCAGCGTCACGCGCCCAAACGTCCAGCGCGCGATCGGATCGCGGTCCACCATCGGATATTCGAACACGCGCGCCGCGCCGCGGATCACGCCCGGCACGTCGAGCCACTCGAACGCCCAACTTTCGAACTGCGGCAGGAAGTCATTGAGATCGCCGGCGCGGTTCCAATCTTCGCGCTTCCACTCGAACGCTTCGGGAAATTCGAGCTCCGCGATCCAATTGATCGTTGCGCGCCCGCGGCTCTCGGCGACGCGGTCGATTGGGTAGCAGACGAATTTCTGCGCCTGGTGCCCGCTCATCACCATTGTGCGCCCGCCGAGATAGGGCGCGCCCTCGGTCACGCCGCGCCAAAGAATGCGCCGGTTCCAGCGCGGCGCGCCTTCGCCGGGATAAAACTGCGCGCGCGCCGCCGAGTGAATCCCATCCGCCGCGATGATGACGTCGGCTTCGACGCGCGAGCCATCCGCGAAATGCGCCACCGGCCGCACGTCGTTCGCATCGAGCCGCGCCAGCTGCGCGCCCGTGACGATCGCATTGGCGCCCATTCGCTCCAGCACCGCGTCGCGCAAAATCATCTGCAGCGCGCCGCGATGGATCGAAAATTGCGGCCAGCCATAGCCAGCCAGCTTGCCGCGCGGCTCGCGCCAGATCTCCTGGCCAAACCGGTTCGCGTACATCAGCGCTTCGGTGTGGATCGCTGTATCGGAGAGCGGCTCTTCCAGCCCGAGCTCGATCAGCTCACGCGCCGCATGCGGCAGCACGTTGATCCCGACGCCCAGCGGCTTCAGCTCGGGTGCTGCCTCATAGACCCGGACATCGGAGAACCCTGCGTCATGCAGGCTGAGCGCGGCGGTGAGCCCCCCAAGGCCCGCCCCGATCACGATCGCCTGCATGCCGTCCGTCCCCTCAACAATTGGTGGGGCGCACCGTTTCACACACGGCCCAAACCGGCAACCGGGCCCGCCAGGCTGTCGCAGGTCCCTGATTTTGGGCGCCTCGCGACCAAATATCGATTGGCGGGTATGGTCCCGCCGGTCCAAAATACGCCCACGGCGTGCGCTGGCCCGCCGCTCTCCTAGACTTGGACCGACATGACCGCCGCCGACGATCTCCTGAGCCTGACGCCCGACAAGACCGCCAACGCCAAGGATTTCGGCGTCAACGTGGATATGAAGATCCCGGCGTTCTCCAAGCGCACCGAGTATGTTCCCGAGGTCGACGAAGCCTACCGCTTCGACCCGGAGACGACGCTCGCCATCCTCGCCGGCTTTGCCCACAACCGCCGCGTGATGGTCCAGGGCTATCACGGCACCGGCAAGTCGACGCACAT
>CAZXNY010000106.1:0-8567 GCA_964642205.1 uncultured Caulobacteraceae bacterium | reverse complement strand
TCACGTCGACTTCGAGATAGTCCGGCACATCGCGCTCGCCGCTTTGCAGCGCCTCGAGCACCATCGCCATGTTGCGGGCCTTTTCGCGCACTTCGAGCACGTCGTTCGGCTTCACTTGATACGAAGGGATCGTGACGCGCTTGCCGTTCACCTTCACGTGGCCGTGGTTCACGAACTGGCGGGCGGCGAACACAGTCGGCACGAACTTCGCGCGATAGACCATCGCATCGAGGCGGCTCTCGAGAAGACCGATCAGATTTTCGGCGGTGTTGCCCTTCCTGCGCGCAGCTTCTTCGTAGGTGCGGCGGAACTGCTTCTCGGTGATGTTGCCGTAGTAGAATTTGATCTTCTGCTTGGCGACCAGCTGGAGGCCGAAGTCAGAGGTCTTGCCTTTGCGGCGCTGGCCGTGTTGGCCGGGGCCGTAAGAGCGCTTGTTCACCGGCGACTTCGGGCGGCCCCAAAGGTTCTGCCCGAACCGGCGGTTGGATTTGTATTTCGCTTCGACGCGTTTCGTCATAGCGCGATGCGCCTTTCTTCGTCCGTGACGGGGACCGGCGGCTTCCCACTTGAAGCCGCGACTGCCCTGGCGGTGCGCCCGTCGCCCAGTGTTGGCCGCGCGAGCGCAGCCGGTTCCGGCCCCGGAGGATCGGAAGCCGGCGGTTCTAGCGGCCCGCAACGGGAAGTCAAATCCGAGCGCTGACGCCCGCTAACCATCGCTTGGCCAGAACGCACGCAGCTCTAGTCGCCCGGCCCGGGCCATTGGATGCGCGGCCGCCACCTCGATGGCCTCCTCCATGTCCCTGCATTCGAGAATGTCGAACCCCAGGATCACTTCCTTGCTCTCGGAGAACGGGCCATCGGTCACCAGCACCTTGCCGCCGCGCACGCGCACCATCTTGGCTTCGCGCATCGGGCGCAGCCGGTCTCCCGTGATGCGCCGGCCCTTTCGATCGTTTTCCGCCACCCAGGCCTCGACCTCGCCCGGCCGCTCCGGCGCCGCGTCCGGTTGGGAATCGCTCGACACAAACATCAGGAACCGCATGCCGTCCTCCTATGGAAAGCCATAGGACGGCGGCGGCGCACTATGGCCGACATTTTCGCTATTGCGCCGTGGGCGGCCTCTGCGGCGGACGCGGCAGAAGCTGGTCGTACACGATGCGCCAACCCTCGGGCCGCAACTGCCAGATCCGCATCGCATGCCCGCCGCGCGCGCCGTCTTCACCGCCCCAAAAACTTTCGTTGATCGTGAACACCATGTCGCCGGCTTCGGAAGCAGCCGCGGAAACGCGGCTGTAGCGCACCGTACCTGCCGGGCGCGTATAGGCCGCCGCCGCCCCCTCCGCGCCAACGCCGGGCGGCAAGCGCGGCCGGTTCACACGCGCATCGCTGGCGACGAGGCGCGCGATCGCCGCGTCATCGGCGTTGTCGTGCTCCAGCGCGGCCACGGCTTCGAGCGCAGCCAGTTGCGATCCAAGTCCGCGCTGGGCCGTCGGCAACGTGTCGGGCGCGCCATCGCGCGCGAACGGCGTTTCATCGCGCACGGGCGGGCCGCCATCGTAAATCCACTTCCACGATCCGTCCGGTTGTCGCCGCCACACCGTGAAGTAATGCCCGCGCACGACGTCCGATCCCGCCACATACGGCCCCGTCGTGAAGCCGAGATCTCCCGACCGCGCGATGCCGGTGAACTCCGGCCACCAATAGAGCGAGCGGTTGCCGTCGTCCGGCGTGTCGGCGAGCGATTGCTGCGCGCTCACTGGCTCAGGCTGCAAGATGAGCCCGTCCGGCGCCGCGTAGGCGCGGAACGCACGCACCCACCCTTCCTCACGCGCACGCGCCGCGAACGCGCGCTCGGCGGCGATAACAGGCGCGGCGGAAACAGGTTCTTCGCGGGGGCCGCTCACGCACGCGCCCGCCAGCAGGCACACGGCCAGAACAAGCGATCTCATGTGCGCGAACAAAGCTCCCAGCCGTCAGCGAGCAACGCCTTTGCGACGAACGCGCCTGCCGTCCGTCGCAAAGTTCGCTACTCGCCCGCGCCGGTCCCGAACGAGATCAGATTGCCGTCCGGATCACGGACCACGAAGTCGCGCGCGCCCCACGGGTGACGCTTGATCTGCTGGTGGAACGCGGCGCCCGCCGCGCTGAACGCTTCGAACAGCGCTTTGACCTGCGCCGCGTTTTCGAGCCCGATCGTCAGCGCGAACAAATCTTCCTTGCGGCGCATCGCATCGTCGATCACGCCCTCGTCCACGTGCCGCAAACAAAACCGCGCCAGATCGCGCGCCACTTCCGCAAAGAACGGCGGCTCGCCGTATTTCAGCGTCACCCGAAAGCCGAGCACGCTAGTGTAGTAGGCAAGCGCGCGGTCCAAGTCGGTGACGAACACGTGCGGAATCGCGAACCGCAGAAACGGCGTGGGATCGTCGTCCGCCTCGCCTTCAACGCCGGGCGCCGCTTGCGCCTTAAGCGCGGCCCAATCCGCAAATCCCGCGCGCCGCGCAACCAATTCCTGCGCATCCGCGAGCTTGAACTCCGCATCCAGGACGGCGCGATCGTCAAACCCGGCAAAGCGCGGAACGTGATCGCGGATGATCGCCGCCACTGTCCATTCGCGGCTCTGGTGCCAGTGCAGAAACTGCTTGGCTTGCTTCTTGTAGGTTTCGAGCGTCGGCATGAGGTCTCCTGTTCGCAAATCGCTTTGCGTAGGCGGGCCTCGCCCTTTCGGCGGAACGCCGATGCGCCCTACAGGAACGCACCGATCGTGTCCGCCGCTCCGGCGCCTGTCAATCGCTCCGCGCCAAGTAGATGCGCTGCAGGATGCGCGCGCCGAGCCACGCCGCGGGCAACGCCAGCAACGTCGCCCAGACGAGCTCGACGCCGAGCGCCGCCAGCGCCGCGCCCGTGAGGCACGCCGCGCAACAGCCCAGATCCCACGCCCCTTCGGTCGCCATATGAAAGCGGAACGCGCACGGCGCGCGCTTTGCGATCGGCAGCACCGCTCCGCCAATCGTGGGCGACATCATCGCCATCGCGATCGAGCCGCTCGCGCCCGCAAGCGCCGCAAGCCACGGATCGCCGATGCTCGCCGCGCGCGCGACAACCACAAGCGCACTTGCCGCGAACGCAATCAGCGCGGCGCGCGCACCGTGCCCCGCATCGACGTGCCGCCCAAGCACAACACCCGTCGCCGCCCCCGCAACCGCCGCGAACGCCATCGCACCGCCGTATGCAGCGAAGCTTTCACCCAGCGCCACAAACATCGTGATCTGCCAGACATAGATGTACCAGGTGTCGAACCACCCATCTGTCGCTCCGTATGCGTAAGCGAGTTTCGCCGCGCCGCTTCGGTCCGGTGCGCCCGTCACCGCTGGATTCGGCGCGCCAAGCAGCGGCAGAACCGCCAGCGTCTGAACGAGCCCAACACCAGCAAACATCCAGCCCGGCCCAAAGGTGAGCAATGCCCACGCCCCGATCAGCGGGGCGATGATGTTGGCCAGCGCGACAATCGCTTCGCGCGCGCTCACTTGATGGCCGCGATGTTCATCGTCGCCGAGCGTCGCGAAGAACGTGTTGTTCGCGAGCGAGTACATCATCTCGCCGAACGCCGCGGTCACGACCAGCACGAGCAATGTCAGCCCGACGCCATCGACGAGGGAGAGCACCGGGTATTGCGCCGCCACCGCCAACGTTCCCGCGACGAACACAGGCTTGACGCCAAAGCGCTTGGCGAACGGCAGCACCAGCGGCCGCAGCGCCCAACGCAGCGCCGCGATCGCAGCGAAGGTCAAAAGTACGAACGGCGCGGTCAGCCCCGCGCGCAAGAGAAACACCAGAACGAACACGCCGCCGCCGGCCTGAGCCAGCGCGACAAGGCCCGCATGCACGTAGACGCGGTTCACCGCATCGTTGCGAAAGAACGCCATTTGGATTTCCGATGAGGCAGACATGACAAGGCGCCTGCGGCTTAGGCGGCGCGCGAAAACGTCAGGTCGTTACGAAGTGAACCCACGCATGAGGGGACTCCCACATCGGAGCGCCGTGCATCGCAGCCCGCGCCGCTGATTGCAAGGCGCGCTCCCCCCACAGACAGCCTCTATGCGCCGGCGCGGGCCTAGTATTGCACTCACGCACTTGTCATCCCCTGGCGCGATTACCTACTTGCGCTTTTGCTACGCATTCGCATTGAAAGTGCGAATTGCTCGCAACATGGCGGGCTGGGGGATTATGTGAGCATCCGACTTTTGGCGACCTCCGCGGCCGCCGTCCTGTGCATGGCCGCGCCTGCCGTCGCGCAAGACGCCGCCGAGGTGCAACTTGCGGCTGCCGACATCGTGGTGATCGGCGCGCGGGAGAACCTGCTGCACATCCCCGGCTCGGGCGCGACCATCGAGCAGGAAGACCTCGAAGCCTCGCGCGTGTTCACGGTCAACGAAGCGCTTCGTCAAACGCCGGGCGTCTATCCGCGCGATGAAGAAGGCCTTGGCCTGCGCCCCAATATCGGCGTGCGCGGCCTCTCGCCGACGCGCTCCAGCGAAGTGCTGCTGCTCGAAGACGGCCTGCCGCTGACCTACGGGCCCTATGGCGACAACGCCACCTACTCGCACCCGCCGCTCCGGCGTTTCGATCGCATTGAAGTTCTGAAGGGCGCGAGCCAGATCCGCTTTGGACCCCACACCGTCGGCGGCGTCGTCAACTACATCTCGCCACGCGCGCCGTCCGAGTTTCGCGGCTCGCTGTTCGCTGCTGGCGGCGACGAAGGCTACGCCGAGTTTGCAGGCTCGCTCGGCGGCGAGGCCGGCGGTTTCCGCATGCTCGGCCATGCGAGCGCCACGCAATTCGACGGCGTGCGCGCCAATCACAATCTGCAATTCGAGGACTACAGCCTCCGCGTCGAGCGCACGCTCGCGCCCGGCCATGAGCTGATCGCGCGCGTTGCGATCAACCGCGAAGACAGCCAAGTCTCTTACTCCGGTCTCACGCAGGCTGAGTTCAACGCCAACCCGCATGGCAACCCGTTCCCGAACGACCGCTTCGAAACGCAGCGCTACACCGGCGCCATCACGCATGGCTGGGAAATTTCGCCGACGCTGTCGCTGACAACGTCCGCGTACTCACTCTATTTCAACCGCGATTGGTGGCGCCAATCGTCGAACTCCGGTGAGCGTCCGTCGGATTCGTCCGATCCGCTCTGCGCCGGCATGGCCAACCTCAACACCACGTGCGGCACGCAAGGACGGCTGCGCGAATATCACCAATACGGCGTCGAAACGCGTCTCACTTGGGAAACGCAAGCGCTCGGCGCGGACGCCGACATCGAAGCGGGTCTGCGGTGGCACACCGAGCGGCAGAACCGCTTTCAGATCAACGCCGATACGCCGACCGGCCGTACGCCAGGCACGACCGTCAATGGCGGCGTCGCTGAGAGCAATTTACGGCACGCCGAAGCTTGGTCAGGTTTTGTGCTTGCGACGCTCGATTACGGGCGCTTCGCGATCAGCCCCGGCGCGCGTTTTGAATCGATCGAGTTCGATCGCACCAACCGTCTCACCGGACAAACCGCAACGACCGATCTCTCCGAAGTGATCCCCGGCCTTGGCGTGACGTTCGATGTGTCTGACGACCTTGTCGTGTACGGCGGCGTGCACCGTGGCTTCTCGCCGCCGCGCGTCGAAGACATCGTCACCAACGCTGGCGGAACGGTCGATCTCGACGCCGAAGAAAGCACGAACTGGGAGTTCGGCCTGCGCGGCGCGCCAGCGCCGGGTCTCGATATCGATCTCGGCCTCTTCCGGATGGACTTCGAGAACCAGATCATTCCCGCATCGGTCGCGGGCGGCGTGGGCGCAACGCTCACCAGCGCAGGCGAGACGCGGCACACCGGCGCTGAAGCCAGCGCACGCCTCTCGCTGCGCGACGCAGGCGTGATGGCGAATGACGACGTCTACTTCCGCACCGCGATCACCTATGTCGGCGAAGCGGAATTCACGGGGCGCCGGTTCTCCAACATCGCGGGCTTTGCAGCGACATCCGTCACCGGCAACCGTCTGCCCTATGCGCCGGAATGGATCGCTTCGGCCGCCATCGGTTATCAGCGCGGCGCGTGGCTGAACCTCCAAGCGGAAGTGCAGCACACGAGCGACATGTTCACCGACGATCTCAACACGATTGCGCCGGTCGCAAACGGCCAGCGCGGGCTGATCGAGGAAGCGACGATCCTCAACCTCGCCGCCAACATCACGCCGCGTGAAGGCCTCACCTTCTTCGCCACCGTGAAAAACGCAACGGACGAACTTTACATCGTCGATCGCGCACGCGGCATCCTGCCGGGCGCGCCGCGCCTCTGGCAGGCGGGCGTGAGCCTCTCGTTCTAAGGCGTTAGAAAACACAAAAGGCGAACGCGGCCATCACCGCGCCCGCCTTCATTTGTCCGTGCGCCGCAGCCGGCGAAGCCTAGGATTCCAATTCGTATTGGCTCTGCAGATAATTCTGCACGCCGATCTGGCCGATCACGCCGAGCTGCGTCTCGAGGAAGTCGATGTGCTCCTCGGTGTCGTCGAGGATTTCCGTGAGCAGATCGCGCGTCACGTAATCCTTCTTCACCTCGCACGTGGCGATCGCATCGATCAGCGTATCGCGGCCTGTGTTCTCGGCGGAAAGGTCGGCGTTGAGCCGCTCCTCGACCGTCTGGCCGATCTTGAGCTTGTGCAGGTCCTGCAGGTTCGGAAAGCCATCCAGCATCAGGATGCGCTTCAAGATCGCATCGGCGTGCTTCATTTCGCCGATGGATTCTTCGTAGGTCTTCTTTTCGAGCTTGCCGTAGCCCTCGTTGCCGTAAAGCCGAGCGTGCAGAAAATACTGATTGATGCTCGTCAGCTCATTGGTGAGGCAAGCATTCAGCTTCTTGATGATGTCCGTGTCGCCCTTCATCGCAGCCTCACTCCGCTGCGACGAGGACCTCCGCCCGCATGCAGCACGATTTGCCAATGCTCTCGGCAATCTCTGGGAGGCAGCGCCCGCAACAGGGCTCGCACCCGTGATGCGCGAGAACGTCTTCTGGAGCGGCGGCGCCAGCGGCGATCGCTTCTGCGACCTCCTGTGTGGTCACGCCGTTGCAGTTGCAGACATACATCCCGCGATTCCCAAAAAGCAAAGCGAATTCAGGCAACTCACTCGCAGCCGCAAACAATCTAGCCGGGCCAGCCCGGTTCTGCAAGTCATTCGCACATGCATACCCCAGGCCAGGCCGCTTGGGCCTGCCCGCCGGGTGCGTTAGAAGCCCGCTTCCGCAACGCAGGCGCATCCGCAAATGGCCGCCCAGGCCCCTAAATCGCCCTCCAAGACTGCCCCCAAAGTCGGGATCGTCAGCCTCGGCTGCCCCAAGGCGCTGGTCGATAGCGAGCGGATCATGACCAAGCTCCGGAGCGACGGATACGCCCTCTCCGGCGAATACGAGGGCGCCGACCTCGTCGTGGTGAACACGTGCGGCTTCCTCGACACCGCCCGCGCCGAAAGCCTCGACGCGATCGGTGAAGCGCTCGCGGAAAACGGCAAGGTCGTCGTCACCGGCTGCCTCGGGCACGAGGCCGATCTTATCCGTCAGACGCACCCCAACGTGCTCGCAATCACCGGCCCGCACCAGTACGAAGCCGTGCTCGCCGCCGTGCGCGAACACGCGCCGACGACGCACGATCCGAAGATCGACCTCGTGCCCGAAGCGGGCCTGCGCCTCACGCCCCGGCACTTCGCCTATTTGAAAATCTCGGAAGGCTGCAACAACCGCTGCAGCTTCTGCATCATTCCGAGCATTCGCGGCGATCTCGCGTCGCGCCCGATCAACGCCGTGCTGAAAGAAGCAGAATCGCTCGTCAAAGCAGGCGTTAAAGAGCTGCTCGTCATCAGCCAAGACACGAGCGCCTACGGGCTCGACATCAAATATGCCGAGAGCAAGTGGAAGGACCGCATGGTCCGCGCCAAGTTCTACGATCTCGCGAAGGAACTGGGCGATCTCGGTATCTGGGTGCGGATGCACTACGTCTATCCGTACCCGCACGTCGACGACGTCATCGGCCTGATGGCTGAAGGCAAAATCCTTCCCTACCTCGACATTCCGTTTCAGCACGCGAGCCCGCGCGTGCTGAAAAACATGCGCCGCCCCGCGAACCAGGACCGCGTGCTCGATCGCATCCGCGCCTGGCGCAAGATCTGCCCCGAGCTCACGATCCGCTCGTCCTTCATCGTCGGTTTTCCGGGCGAGACCGAAGAGGATTTCGAGACGCTGCTCGACTTCATCGAGGAAGCCGAGATCGATCGCGCGGGCGTGTTCAAGTACGAAAACGTCGCCGGCGCGCCGTCACGCGATCTTCCCGATCATGTCGAGCAAGAGGTGATCGACGAGCGCTGGGAGCGCTTCAACGAGGTGCAGACCGAACTCGCTGACGCCCGCGCCCGGCGCATGGTCGGCCAAACCGTGGACGTCATCATCGACGGTTGGGATGACGAGGTCGAAGCCTTCGCCGCCCGCACCAAAGCCGATGCGCCCGAGATCGACGGCATCGTCTACGTCG
>CAZXNY010000105.1:0-8676 GCA_964642205.1 uncultured Caulobacteraceae bacterium | reverse complement strand
CGACGAACCCTTCGCCGCGCTCGATGGCGCCCGCCGCGCGGCCTTCCTCGAAACGCTCCGCGAGATGCACACGACGTTCGCATTGCCAATGCTGGTCGTCACGCACCAGATCGACGATGTCGCAGCGCTCGCGACGCATGTGGTCGCGTTGCAGAAAGGCGCTGTCGTCGCACAAGGCCCGCTCGCGGAAACGACAAACACGCCGGCGTTCCAGGCCTTGCTCGCGCGCCGCGATGTCGGCGCCGCGCTTCCCGCCCAAGCGCTCCGCCGCGGCGGCGAGAGTGGTGGTGGTCATGCGTGGCTACGCGCCGATCAAGTTCTGCTGGCAAGCGAAGCGCCGCGTGCACTCTCGGCGCGCAATGTGTTTGAAGGCGTGGTCGATAAGGTCGATGCCGAGGCAGATGGCGCGCGCCTCGTCCACACCCGCACCAACCACGGGCCGGTCTTGGCGCGCGTCACAGAGGAAGCGGTGCGCGAACTGTCGCTCGCGCCGTCAACGCCGGTCTGGGTCATCGCCAAGGCGCATGCACTCTAGCGCCTAGAGCAAGAACTTCGATCGCGCATGCGTGCGCATGAATACGCGCATCTCTTCAAGGCTCACCCGCTCGAACGTCCGGATCGTTTCGAGATCGAAGCGCATCTCCTGCTCTCGGTCGAGTCGCTCGCGCGTCACGAGGATGTTCGCGCGGTATTGCTCGTAGCGCTCGACCTCGCGCTGCGGCTGCAGCCCTTCTTCGAGCGCCCGCAGGGCCAGCGCCACAAGCGCAGTCCACACCACGAGCACCTCAATCCACGTCATCGGAATGTGTAGCACGCCTGCGGCCATCAGCGCGATGTGCAGCAGGATGATGAACCCAACCGCGCCCCAAGCGATCCTTGAGAACAGATGCTCAGTCTGCAGAGAGGACATGCTGCCGCCTGTGGCGTGCTCGGCGAGCTTGGCTTCGCAGTAGTTCAGTTGCCAATCGATGCGCAGCGCGCGCCACGCCGCGACGGCCTGCGCAAACGCGCCCGCATCCGTGCTGGACGTGACAGGCGCTTCCGCGGCGCCAATATCGAAGTCGCCAAGGTTGTGTGTGGCGGTGATCCGCGAAAGCTCAGCTTCGGGATCGGCCAGCACGGCGGCATCGAGGCGTGCGAGCGCAGCGCGGCGCGCATCGAGGTAAACCGTGCGCGCACCTCCATCGCCGCCAACCGACGCGACCTCCGGCAGCCGCGCCGCGATGAACTTGAAATGGAAGAGCCGCAGCACCTCGGTGCGCAACCGGTTTTGCAGCCAGCGCCGCCGCGCGGAATTCTTACTCATTCCCGCAAGCCCAAGAGCCGTGCCCGCAAGACCAAGCAGCGAGGCGCCACACGCGATCCACGTATGCACGTCGTGCCCGAGTGGCTTTAGCACCGGCGTCGCTGAGGCTGCGGCGAGCGCCGCCAACACCAACGCCACCGAGAGAAAGCCCTGCCGGCGGCTCTCCTTCTTGGCCGCGTTCGCGGCCGCATCCGCCGCGCGGAAGCGTTCCAGCAATTCCGGAAACTCGAACGCAAAACGGATGCGCGGATCGCGCGCGGCCTCGGCCTCCGCCTTGAGGTCGTAATTCTCGTAGGCGTTGCCGCTCATGCCGCTCCCCGCAACCAGGCACGCTTGTGGCGCGGCGCGCGGCTCAGTGCAAATCGTTCAGCCCGCGCGCGCCTTGAGCCATGGCGTGATCGTCGCGGCAAAGAGCGCCGGATCGAGCGCGTGCATCGCGTGCCCCATCTCCGGAAACGAATGATACTCGAACGTCTGCCCGGCTTCCTCAATCAGCCGCTTAGCCCGCATCGCTTGCGCATCCGAGAGCGCGCCGACAAACGCGCCGGTCGCCTCGTTGCTGCGCCGGAAGTGGTGCGTGAACAAGATCGGCGTTTTCACCTTCGCGAGCATCGCGTCATGATCGCAGCCGGCATAGACCGTGCCGCTCACAAACGCCTGCGCCCACTCAGGATCATATTCTTTCAAGTTCTGCGGCGGCTCGCCAGCAGGCGCGGGCCGCCCCGCCGGCGCGATGCTCGATGGACCGCCCGACATGGCCTGCGCAAATCCCGCCCAATCGCCGACCGACCATTGCGGCCCCAGATAGCGCGCCCAAAGCGCAAACACAGCGCCAACCGGCCCTTCGCGAATGCTCGGCCCGCACGCCGGATTTGTCTGCGACGCATAGAGCGGCGGATCTTCGTACACCGCGGCTCTCACCAGCCCCGGCGGCGCAAACGCCGAGAGCCACGCGGAGATCACGCCGCCCGAAGAAAGCCCGCTCACAAACGCCGGCCGGCCAACGGCAATCTGAATGAAACGCACCACATCGCCCGCAATGTTGTCGAGCGTGTAGCGCCCCGGGGTGCGCGTGCTGCGCCCTTGCCCGCGCAGATCGATCGCGAACACCTGAAAATCCTTCTCCAAGATTTTCATCGCCGCTTCGTAGCCCCACCAACTCTCCGTCTGCCCCGGAATAAGCACGAGCGTAGGCAAGGAGGGTGATCCCGCCGTCGCGTAGTTCATCACCACTTCGCCGAGATCGACGCTGCGTTCCTCGTAGCCGTGCGGCACATAGGTCGCGTCCGGAAAGTCAGGGCCGAACCTGAAGGCCATCTGTCGCTCCCTGATGTTATGTCGTGGCGCGCGCGGCGAGGCGCGGGAAAAGCTTCTCGGCGTTGCCGCGCGAAAGCGCTGCGAGGTCGGCCTCCGCCAACCCGTTGTCGTTCAGCAATTGCGCGATGCCGCGCGCGACGGCGGCCTCCGGCGTAAACGGCCAATCGCTGCCGTAGAGAATGTGGTCCATCGGCGCGAGCGTGCGCAGCGCGCTCAAAATCGTCGGATGCGCCGAGAGCGCCACATCGTAGTAGAGCCGCGACAGCGTCTCGAACACTTCGCGATCGGACGCCGGGCGCGGTTCGACGAACGGAGCGTTTGCAAACATCGCGATGCGCGTCGCGAGCAGCGGAAGCGCCGCCCCGCCGTGCGGCACGATGAACCGGATGTCGGGGTTCGACTGGATCGTGCGCTGGTAGAGCAGGTCAACGATCGTGCGCGTCGTATCCAGCGGGAATTCGATCATAGGCGCCGGGCGCCCGAGGCCGATTGCGTCCATGCACGCTGGGCTCGTCGGATGCAGAAACACCACAGCCTTGCGCCGGTTCAATTCCGCAAACACGGGCGCGAATTGCGGCGCGCCTAGATATGTGCCGTTGATGTTTGTTTCGAGAATGAAGCCATCTGCGCCAAGCTCCTCGAGCGCGAACGCAATCTCGCTGAGCGCCGCATCAATGTCTGGTAGCGGCAAGCTCGCGAAGTGCCCGAACCGCGTCGGGTGCGCGGTGACGACATCATGCCCAGCATTATTCACGGCGCGGCAGAGCGCCGGCTTCTCGGCCGCAGGCAAGAAATGTGGGCCTGGCGACGAAACCGAGATCATCGCCGTCTCGATATCGAGCCGATCCATCGTCGCGAGCGCGGCGTCCGCGCTCCACGCCGGGATCGGCATGCCGCCATCGAGCCGCTTGAGGCCCGCGCGCGCGAGCGCATCGGTGTAGCAAGCCGGTAGAAAGTGCGCGTGCACATCGACGCGGCCGCACGCGCATGTCTCGGACTTGTCCACCGCCGCCTCCCAAGCGTTACGCCAACCAAGCGCTCCAAGCTTTCACGAGCGCCGCGCCATCGCCTGCGCCGAACGCGTACCGATCCGGCCGCACGAGCACAGCATCGGCGTCGTGCGCAGTCAGCCACTTTTCAAGCGATCCGCGGAACGGCGCCAACACCGTAGACTCCAATTGCGCGCATGCGATGCCAGGCGTTTCCACTGGTGCACGCGAAATCAGCCACGCGCCGGCGCCAAGAACGTCGTCGAGCCGCGTCCCATCAGCACCAATCGGCTGCGGAAAATAGACGCCCGCGCCACGCGCGTCGGCCGCGACGCAGCCATTGCTCAACGGCGGATAAGGCGGCCCGCCGCTGCCGCCGCCAGCGCCGCCCGCCGCGCGTGCCGCCAGCATCTGCTTATCGCGCGCCGCCGCGGCTTCGGGATCGGTGATGCACACCGTGCGCCCCATCATGATCGCCATCGCGATAATTGCGCGCACATGCGGGTCGCGCTCGGGCTGATAGGTGTCGAGCAAGCGCGCATCGGCGCCCTTGATCACAGCCGCGAGTTTCCACGCAAGGTTCGCCGCGTCGCGAATGCCCGAGCACATGCCCTGGCCAGCAAACGGCGGCATCAAATGCGCCGCATCCCCCGCAAGCAGCACTGGCCCAGCGCGCCATGCCTTCGCGACCTTAGCGTTGAACCGGTAGACAACCTTGCGCTCGAGCTTAACTGCGCCCTCGACGTTCCAAGGCCTCAGCAATTCCGCGATGAACGCATCGTCCAGCACCTGCTCGGCCGTTTCGCCCGGCCGAAGCATGAACTCCCACCGATGGCGCCCCGCGCCCATCAGCACGCACGTCGTGGGCCGCGCCGGATCGCAGATTTGCAGATTGATGTCGGGTAGGCGCGCATAGTCCTGCACCAGCACATCGATCACCAACCAGGATTCATCGAACCCAAGATCATCGATCTCGATTCCTGCCGCGCTCCGCACCGGGCTGCGCGCGCCATCGGCTCCCACGATAAAGCGCGAACGAACCTCGCGCGTCCCTTCGGGTGTCGTGACTTTGACAACCACGCCTCCCTCGTGCGCCGCGAACGACTCGAACGCCCATCCCGTCTTGAGCGTGAGCTTGTCTTGCGCACGCACCGCTTCGCGCAAACTCCCCTCGATCGAAGGCTGGTGCACCATGTTGCCCGCCGGCCAGCCGCCGAGCCCCATCTTGTCCATGCTCTCGAAGCGCAGCAACACTTCGCCGCTTGCCGTCAAAAAATCGTAGCGTTTCGACGCGCGGCAGGTCGCGAGAATTTCCTCCGCGAGCCCCAGCTCCTGGAAAACGCGCACGACCTCATGATCGATATGCGCCGCACGCGGCAGGGGATAGATATCCGCTTCCTTGTCGATCACCAGCGTGAGCACGCCCGCGCGCGCCAGCAGCAGACCGAGCGTAACGCCCGTCGGCCCGGCGCCAACGACAAGGACGTCGCAATCGTCGCCGGGCATCATCACGCGGTCGCCGCGATCATCGCGCCTTCGATGGCGCCAAGCCCGTCAATTTCGCACCGCACCACATCGCCGGCCTTTAGAAACCGGCGCGGCTCCATCGCGGCGCCAATCCCCGCTGGCGTGCCCGTGAAGATGAGATCGCCCGGCTCAAGCGTCATCGCTTGCGAGAGATGCTCGATCTGATCCCAGACGTTGAACACCAAATGCTTTGTGTTCGACTCCTGGCGCTTCTCGCCGTTCACAAAGCACCGAAGCCCAAGCGCGTGCGGATCGCCCACTTCGTCGGCCGTGGTGATCCACGGCCCAATTGGCGCATGCGTATCGAACGATTTGCCGAGGCTCCATTGCGGCGTGCGGTGCTGCCACGCCCGTTCCGTCACATCGTTGCCGACGCAATAGCCGAACACATGCTTGGCCGCGTCCGCCTTCGCGATGTTGCGCCCGCGCTTGCCGATCACCGCGACGAGCTCGATCTCGTAATCCACGAACGGTCCGTTCTTAGCGATCTCGATGCCATCGTATGGGCCATTAACGGACGTCACGGCCTTCGTGAACCAGACCTGGTTCGCCGGCGTCTCCATTTTGCTTTCTGCGATGTGGTCCGCGTAATTCAGCCCGATCGCGAACACTTTGCCCGGCCGCGGCACGGGCGCCAGAAGCCGCACGGAGGAGAGTGGCTTGCGCGCGCCGGCTTTCGCGGCAGCCGCGATCTCCGCCTTGCGCGCATCCCACGCGGCGATGAGATCGGTCATCACTGCGTCGCCAGCGTCCGCGATCTCTTCGCCGAGAACAACGCCAATGCGTGCGCCGGCGCCAGCGTCATAACGCGCGAGTTTCATCAGGAATCTCCCATCATTGGATGGCGCGGGCCCCATTGCACGCCGAGCAAGTCTTGCATCGTTGCCTTGTTCGAGCCGTCGGCGGCGTTGAACAGGTCGCCGTCCGTCCAGTGCTCAAGCTCATGGCCCCACGGGTCTTTCCAATAGTCGAAAATCTGGCTGCCCAGGATGTGGCGCCCCACGCCCCACGCCGCCGTGCGCTTGGCGCGCTTGAGATGCGTGTGCCCGGCCATCAGATCATCGAAGTTGGCGACCTCGAACGCGGCGTGATTGAAGCGCGGCCCGTTCGGCGATTGCAGCAGGAACAGCGTATGGTGATCGGTCGGCGCTTCGCCTCGGTCGCAGCGCATGAACGCGCCGATCGCAAAACCTGGCGCGGCCTCGATCTCGTCCGACGTGATGAATCCGAACCGGGCTTTGTACCAAGCTTCCGACGCGCGAAAATCCTTCACCTCGAGCACCGCATGCCCGAGCCGCGCGACATGCGCCGGCCCTTCAGTCAGCCGCAACGCCGAGCGCACGCGCGTCTTCGCACGCGCATCGTTGTGCGCGCCGTCTTCCGGCAGCGGGAGCGCTGGCGCATCCGCCTGTCCGGCGACAATTTCAACCAGATAGCCATCCGGATCGGTGAGCCGCACTACTGACCCGCCACCCGGCGTCGTCAGTTGTTCGACGGTCACGCCTTCCGCCGCTGCAAGCCGCTCCAGATCGGCGAGACTTTCGGCCTTCAAGCCGAGTGCAACAAACCCCGGCTCTCCCCGCGTCGTCGCATGCACAAACGGCTGTGCGCCCGCACCGCGCGCGTAAAGCGCGCCATCGCCGCCGTCGAACGGCGTCAGCCCAAACTCAATGAGAAACGCCCGCATCGCGTCCAAATCGGGCGCGCTGAAGCGGACATGTGCGATGTCCTCGATCTTGATCGTGCTCATGGCTGTTTCCGTTTTGCAGCGCGGCCTGGCGCACGCGGCGCTGGCGCGAGGGGAGGAAGCTCTTCGCGCGCGATCCTGTGCGCTTCGGAAAGCATGAGCCCACCCGCGCGCAGGAACAGTTCGGCGCTTTTGGCGCCCGCGTCGCGCCACGCTTGGTCGCCGCGGATCACGGCGTTGATCGCCGCCATCGTGGCGCCATTCTGCATCGAGAGCAGCGCGGGCACATAGCTTTCGTCGACTTTGAAGCGTTTCGCCGCGATGGCCGCGCGAATATCGCGCGCGGGCGGGCCTTGCAGCATCGCGCGCAACGCCGCGTGGCTAAGCCCAAAGCGCACCAGAAACGCGCCCCAATCGTGCTCTTCATGCGCGCGCCGGATGAAGAGCCGCATGCCCATCGCCATGCGCGCGACGGGATCGTCGATCCCGCGCATGGTCGCTTCCGTGCGCGCCAGCATCTCGCTCGAGAGCGCGCCGCTCACTTGGCCGAACAATTCTTCCGGCGCGTCGATATTGTTGTAGATCGTGCCGCGCGCGATCCCGGCCGCTTCCGCAAGCTCGCTGATCGAAACTTCGCTGCCGCCATTCTCTGCGAACACGCGCAGCGCTGCGCGATAAATCTTATGCCGGGCGCTCCCGGCCGGCTCGGAAAGAGGCGGCGTCATCGGTGTCCTTAATTGAACAGTGATGTTCAATTGTCAAGCGGGATTGCCGCGCGCGGACGGGGCGCCGCCTGGAGCGCCCCCGCGAACGCTGCTAAAGCCCAGCCAAATGAAGCAATTAGACCGCCGCTTCGCCGTGGCGCCCATGATGGATTGGACCGATTAAGCCTGATTTATAAGGGTTTTCCTCTCGTCGTGTGCACTGTGTGTGCAGCGAGGGACGAGAACTCGCCTTAACGCATAAAGAGCGTGTGCACTCGACGCGATGCGCGAAGATCGGGAATCTGAGTGACGACGCGGGAAGAGATCGCGTTGGCAGCGATCGTGCACTCAGACGAAAAACACCGGCGCGAACCCGCCGCCAGGCGTGCGGAAATTCGTGGTCTGTCCCTGATAGAGGCGGGCGGCGGCGATGAGCGGCTCGCCCGCATAGGTGTAGAGGCGCACGTCGACTTTGCGCTGGACGCGCTCTCCATCGACTTCGATAGTGCGCTCCCCGGGTGCTGCGAAATCCTGGGCGATATAGGCGCTTCTGCCGATGTTATCCCACACGCCCTTGGTCAGCTTGTCGCCGCGATAGACCGCCTTGCTGGCGTGCCCGGAGGCCGGTTTGAAGAAGAGGCCTTTGCGCTCACGCCAGAGCTGGTCGGCATTTTCGCCTGTGACACTCACCGCGCGCGGCACACCTGAAAGCGCGGCGACCGAAGCAGCGTCCAATCCCCATACGCTTAGCGCCTCGCGGTCTGAGAGCAGGGTGAGATTGCGCTTGTCGGCGAAGAGCGCGTGATTGCGCGGACTAGGCGTCACAACGACCGCGCCGGCTTCATAGGCTGCGCGCAGGGCGGCATGACGAGGATCGTCGAGAGAGAAATCGACAAGGCGGTTGTAGACGAGATCGATCGGGACGCCGCCCTCTTGAAGGACGTCACACTCGAAACGCAGCGTCGCCGGATCGGCAATCACAGCTTCATAGCCATGCCGCTCGAACAGACGCTTCGCCAGAACGAATTCGGGATAGAGATACTGGTCTTGCGGCGCGTCATCGACAATGGCGATACGCCGAAATGCGCCAATTCTCCCTTGGTGGCGCCATTCCGCGTCGAACATCTTGACGACGCGATCTTCAAA
>CAZXNY010000104.1:6451-8677 GCA_964642205.1 uncultured Caulobacteraceae bacterium | reverse complement strand
GGCATCAATCTCAAAGTCATGAAGGCGGTAGGCGAGGGGCTCAAAGCGCACGCGCCGAACGCGTTCGTCATCTGCATCACGAACCCGCTCGATGCGATGGTGTGGGCGCTTCAGCAATTCTCCGGCTTCAAGACCAACAAAGTCATTGGCATGGCCGGCGTGTTGGATAGCGCGCGTTTCCGCTTCTTCCTGTCCGAAAAGCTCGGCGTCTCCGTGGAAGACGTGCACGCCTGGACGCTGGGCGGTCACGGCGACGACATGGTGCCGATGGTGCGGTACTCGACGGTCGGCGGCCTGCCGTTGCCGGTGCTCGTGCAACAAGGCGCGCTGAGCCAAGCCGATCTCGAGGCAATCGTCGATCGCACGCGCAAGGGCGGCGCGGAAATCGTGAACTTGCTGAAGACGGGCTCTGCCTATTACGCGCCGGCGGAAAGCGCGATTGCGATGGCGAAGAGCTATCTGCTCGACAAGAAGCGCGTGCTGCCGTGCGCGGCGCATCTAACCGGCCAGTACGGCGTGAGCGATCTTTATGTCGGCGTGCCGATCGTGATCGGTGCGGGCGGCGTCGAGAAGATCATCGAATTCCCGATGGACGATGCCGAGAAGGCGATGTTCGCCAAGAGCACCGAAGCCGTGCGCGGCCTCGTGAAGGCGTGCAAGGAAATCGATCCGAGCCTCGCCTAAGCCCGCTCGTCCTTCGGGCTTTCCATCACGATGTAGCTGGTGATGGTGCTGACTTGCGGCAGCGCGCCGAGCACTTCTGTGTGGAAGTGCTTGTAGGCGGCAAGATCGCGCGCTTCGACGCGCAGGATGTATTCGATCGTGCCCGTCACGTTGTGACACTC
The DNA here is from genome assembly GCA_964642205.1 of uncultured Caulobacteraceae bacterium. Lineage (GTDB taxonomy): Bacteria > Pseudomonadota > Alphaproteobacteria > Caulobacterales > Aquidulcibacteraceae > JBEVOS01. The sequence goes on along the minus strand of CAZXNY010000104.1, from coordinate 7,832 downwards.
GCGCACTTCGGGCGCGCGCGTGATCGCGCTTTCGAAGGCGCGCTGATCCTTCTTCGTGTGCTGTGATAGGCCGACGGCTACGTAGGCGATGAAGCCGACATCGATGGCTTCGGGATTCACGACCGCGCGGTAGCCGGAGATCACGCCGGCGCGCTCCATCTGCTGGACGCGCCGGAGGCACGCGGAGGGGGAGAGCCCCACACGGCCCGCAAGGTCGAGATTGCTGATCCGGCCATCGCGCTGGAGCTCGCGCAATATTCGGTGGTCGAGATCGTCCAGTGTCGTCATTTGTTGCGAAATGAGCGCTGCCGCGCCTCACAACGCAAGCACATTCTGCCATCCGGCGCGTAATGTTGCGCCGATGAGCCAAGAACTGATCCTCGCGCTGACCGGCTTTGCGTTCGTCTCCTCGATCACGCCGGGGCCGAACAACCTCATGCTGATGACGTCGGGGGCCAATTTCGGCTTCGCACGGACGATCCCGCATCTCCTCGGCGTCTCGATCGGCTTTACGGCGATGATCGTGCTGGTGGGGGCCGGGCTCGCGCAGATCTTCGCCGCGTTCCCGACTTTGCACCTCGTCTTGAAGGTCGTGAGCGCGGTCTATCTCGTCTACCTCGCGTGGAAGATCGCGACCGCACCGCCGCCGGATGCTGAAGGCAAAGCGCGGGGCGAGCCGATGACGTTCGTGCAGGCCGCGCTCTTCCAGTGGGTGAACCCCAAAGCGTGGACGATGGCGCTCACCGCCGTCACCGTTTACGCGCCGAGCGGCGGCGATAGCGACGCCGCGTGGTGGGCGCTCGCGATCATCGCGCTCGTGTTCGGCGCCGTGAACCTGCCGAGCGTCGGCGCCTGGACGATGCTCGGCGTGCAGATGAAGCGCTTCCTCTCCGCGCCGCGCGCGCTGCGCGCGTTCAACGTCACGATGGGCGTGCTGCTGGTCGCGAGTTTGTATCCGGTGCTCGTCCACTGAATCAGAACTTCGCGCCCACTGCTTTACAGAGAAACGTCATCACAGGCGCTGCGTCCGCATAAGCCTTGGCGACGTCGTTCACGAAGCCCGGCTTTGCAGCGGCTTCCTCATTGCTTTCCTGCGTGACGAAGAAGCTCTTGCGCTTGATGTCTTCGATCATCGGGTGATCGGGCGCGAAGCCGCGCGGGGCCTTGGCGAGGCTCTCGATGTCCGAGAGGCCGCCATAGGCGCGCTTGATGCTCGCGGCGTCGCGCGCCTTCTTCCAGTCGGCGGGCTTCTCCGCGATTAGCGTGCGCACGGCGGAGAGGGCCGGCGGCTCGGGCATGTACATGCCGCCGCCGTAGAACACGTCCCCGGGCGCGATGTGCAGGTAGAAGCCTGGAGCGCGGAAGTCACTGTATTGCAGGT
>CAZXNY010000104.1:0-6351 GCA_964642205.1 uncultured Caulobacteraceae bacterium | reverse complement strand
CCGGGCGCGATGTGCAGGTAGAAGCCTGGAGCGCGGAAGTCACTGTATTGCAGGTGCCGGAACTGAAGCCCGGCATTGGTCTTGTAAGGCGTCTTGTCCTTCGAGAAGCGCGTGTCGCGGTGGATGCGGAACATCGAGCCGCCGTTTGGGCGCGGATCGCATTTGAAATGCGGGCTTACCTTCTGGAGTTTCGGCGCCAGCGCGATGATGAAGTCCTGCAGCGGCGCGACCACGGCGGTTTTGTAGCGGTCCTTGTTTTTCTCGAACCACTCGCGCTCGTTGTTCTTCTTCAGGTCGCGGAAGAACTTGAAGAAGTCCTTGTTGAAGCCATCGAACGCCATTGCTCGCCCTTTGCGGGTCGTGTCGAAATCGGGCGCGCTGATCCGTCATCAGCATAGACCGGTCAGCGAGGAGTGAGGAATGAGGCGCGCAATCAGGTGGATCGTTGTGGCGGCGGCGCTTGCGCTCGTGGCGGTGCGACCAGACGCCCAGGAAACGCGACGAACGGCGGGTGCGCCGCGACCAGCCGCCCCAATTTCGTCCCAGGCTGAACCGATCACGATCAACAACGCAGAATGGCTCACCGGCCGATGGACGGGCGAGGGGCTGGGCGGCGTGATGGAGGAAGTTTGGTCGCCGCCGCGGGGCGGACAGATGGTGGGGCACTTCGCGCTGTATCGTAACGGCGCGCCCGTCTTCTACGAACTCATGCTGATCGACGTCGTGGCCGAAGGGCTGCGGATGCGCGTGAAGCACGTCAACCCCGATGGGACCGGATGGGAAGACAAGGATGAGTGGACCACGTTCGATCCAGTGTCCGCCGCGCCAATGACGTCCGAGTGGGGCGCGATCCAGTGGGACGCGCTTTCGCTGACGCAAACGGGGCCGGACACGATGGTCGGCGCGATCCGCATCCGGGAACGGGACGGTTCGGTGCAGGAGCACGCACTGACCTTCCGCCGCGATCCGCGCTAGCGGGCCGCGCATGCGAGGAGACGGGGATGCGTAACTGGATGTTCGGAGCGGTTTTGGCCGCGGCGTTGGCCGCGCCGAGTGTTGGCGTCGTGGCTTGGGAATCTGGGCCGGGCGCCGAGGCGCGCGGCGCCATTGCACGCGTGCTGCACGGTAATCTGAAAACAGCGCATGCCGCGCTCGGCGGCATGCATGCGACGTTCGGCGATCATTCGATGATGGCGCGAATCGATCCCAACGCGCTCGACGTTCCGCCGCCGCCCGAGGGGCCTAATCCGTACGTGTTCGCGGATCTGGGCGAGCGCGAAGCGCTGCGCGCGCAAGTCGAAGCCGCCAGCGAAGTGCGCCGCTCCCGCGATGCCATGGCCGAGGAGATTCGCGCCGAAGTCCGCCAGGAAGTCTGTAAGGAGATGGCGCGCGCAGCCGAAGCGCGGGCGGAAGCGGCACGCACCGCCGCCGAAGCGCAGGTGCATGCGGAAATCGCGCGCGAGATGGCCGCCGAAGCGCGCGCCGCTGCGCACGAGGCGGTTGAACGGGCGCGCGCACGTGAGGCCGAACGCGCTATGGGCGGACGCGCCGTCGCGCTCTAAAGAGGCCTGATGATTGGCCCCACGCTTGAGACCGAACGTCTGATTCTGCGCCCGCCGACGGCGGAGGATATCGAGCCCTATTGCGCGTACATGGCGCATGAGAGCACGCGCTTCATCGGCGGGCCGCAATTGCGCAGCGTCGCGTGGCGCGGGCTCGCGTCGATCATCGGCGCGTGGACGCTCTCTGGGCACTCGATGTTTTCGTGGATCGAGAAAGACACCGGCCGCTGGATCGGCCGCGGCGGGCCGTGGCTGCCCGATGGCTGGCCCGGCACGGAAGTGGGGTGGGGCGTCATCCCGGAAGCGACGCGCAAGGGCTATGCGCGTGAGGCGGCGACGGCCGCGATCGATTGGGCGTTCGATACGCTCGGCTGGACCGATGTCATTCATTGCATCGATCCGAAGAACGACGCGTCGATCGCGGTGGCGCGCAGCCTTGGCTCGGATTTGGTGCGTGCGAATGTCGAAGCGCCCGCGCCGTTCGATGTGAAATGGGATCTCTACGGGCAGACGCGCGATCAATGGCGCGCGCGCCGGAGATGAGCATCACGCTCGAAACCGAGCGTCTGCGTTTGCGGCAATGGCGCGAGAGCGATCTCGACGACTTCGCCGCGATGATGGGCGAGCAGGAGGTCGCGCGGTTTCTGACCTCCGATCGCCGCCCGCTCGATCGCAATGCGTCGTGGCGCCAGATGGCGGTGTTCGCCGGGCACTGGGCGCTCAAGGGCTACGGGCTCTTTGTTTGCGAAGAGAAGGCGACGGGCGCGTTTGTCGGGCGCGTGGGGCCGTGGCGGCCGGAAGGGTGGTACGGGTTCGAGATCGGCTGGGGCCTTTCGCGGCGCGCTTGGGGTAAAGGCTACGCGACCGAAGCGGCGCTCGCTTCCGCGCGTTGGGCGTTCGAGACGTTCGAGCTGCCCGAAATCGTCAGCGTCATTCACGTCGATAACAAAGCCTCGCAGCGCGTGGCGCAGCGCCTCGGCATGGCGCCCGGGCCAACAATGCTGCATGCGGGCATGCCGCACAGCGTATGGCGTGTCTCGCGCGCCGGGTTCGTCAGCTGATCGCGGGTTCGGGCGCGATCTCTTCGAGTGGGCGGCGCGCGGTCTCGGGCAGGAACAACAGCATCGGCAGCACGCCGAACGGCGCGATGAGCGCGAGCGCGACGATCGCGGGGCCGTGCCCGCCAAGCGGGCCGTACAGCGCGCTCTGAAGCGCGAGACCGCCGAGCGCGGCGAACGTGCCGAACACGGTGCGCGCGGCGGTGGCGGTGGCGCGATACGAGGTCGGGAAAAGTTCGCTGCCGATGCCGGCGAGGGTTACGTCCGCGGCGAAGTAGAAGAAGAGCCCGAGCGACCAGGCGGGCGCAATCCAAAGGCCGTTGGGGCCGAGGAAGACGCACGCGAGGATCAGCGGCGCGATCAGCATCGTGACGAGCAGGATGCGCTTGCGGCCGAAGCGATCGGACAAGCGCCCCGCGAGAAAGTAGCCCGCGATCGAGACGCCGCCGCCGACGAAGTAGAGCAGGCCCACGGCGCCGGGGGAGAAGCCGCGTTCGTCTTGCAGAAATTTCGACACCAACGTCAGCGCCGGCGTGAGGCCGAGCGTGAACGGCAGCGTCGTCGCCGCGAGCGCGAGAAAGCGGCCGGGATAGGCGCGCACCAAGGCGATGATCGGCGCGGCGCGTTCGCCAACGGTCTCGCGTGCGGCGAAGCGCTGCGTTTCCGGCAGGCCGCGGCGCGCGAGCACGAGGAGCGCGAGCCCCACGCCGCCAAGAATGTAGAACGCGCGCCAGCCGCCGGGCAGCACGTCGATCATGCCGTAGAGCAGTGCGGCGACGCCGTAGCCGCACGCGCCAAGCGCGGCGAGCCGTGCGAACGCCCAACCGCGCCGGTCCGCCGCGAACTCTTCGGCGATGACGACGAAGCAGAGCATCTCCTCGGCGTAGGCGAAGGTGCGCGCGAGCGATTGCAGCACCAGAAATTGCCACGGTTCCTGCACGAACGCGGTGCCGACCGTGGCGAGCGTCATGCCCGCGAGCGTGAAGAGCAACAGCCGCCGGCGGCCCACGACATCGGCCATGTAGGCCAGCGGAAACGCGAGCAGCACGCCGAGGCGCACAATGCCGGCGTAGAGCCCGACTTCGTCTTCGCCGATCCCGAGCCCGTCTTGGATCTGCGGCAGCGCGAGGGAGAAAATACCGAGATCGTAGTGATTGATCAGCAGCGCCGAGCCGACGAGCAGCAGGAGCAGGCGATGCTGGCGTGTGATCGGGCTGAGCATCGCGGCAGCTTGCACGCAGCGGCGGCGTGCGTCGCGCTGATTGCGCCAAGCGCGTGCGGGCATGCGCGAGCGGTCGCGTCCACGTTTGGCGCTTCGTGAGCTGCTAGAGCCAGCCCGCTTCGCGGAGCGCGCGGACGGAGTTGCGCGCGACGGGGGCTTCCGCATTGTCCTTGAGCACCAGGATCACTTTGCCGGCGTCGCGGCGGACATTGGCGACGCCGTCCTTGGCGACCCACCAGGAGCGGTGGGTTTGCAGGCCCTCAATACCGTCGAGTTCGCCGATGGCGTCGGTGAGACGCATCAGGATGAGGTCTTGGCCCTTCGAGGTGTGGAGGCGGAGGTAGTGGTCCTCGGCCTCGACCGCGTAGAGCGCGCCGCCGCGCAGCTTGAGCGGCAGCCGGTCCAGAAAACGCGGCGGGGCAGGGCCGGCGACGGTGGCGCGGGTCCGGGCCTGCGCGATCAGCACGAACACGGCCGTCATCGCGAGCGAGATCACCAGCACCGGGATCAGCAGCTGTAGAAGGTTATCGAGCCCCAGCCGGTCCTCGAACATCGCGCCCGAAAGCAGCCAGATGAACAGCGTGCCGGGGACGGCGACGCCGAGCGCGGTGGCGATGGAGCCGAGCATGTAACTGTCGTGCAGCGCTGGAAAGCGGCGGAGCACGGTGCGGATCACCTGGCCCCAGAGCGCGCCCACGTTCACAGCCACGATCCAATAGGTGAGCCGGCCAATCAGCGGCGCATCGCCCGTATTGAAAGCGCCGGCCATCGCCATGAACGCGCCCGCTGCGGTCGCGACGGCGAAATAGATCGCCCAGGAGCGCCAAGCCTCGGCCGCATTTGACGCTTCGCCAAAGGCGCCGCGCCCCAGTTCGCGTTTCCAATCGAACTCTTCACGCATCCGGCCGCGCGCTCCCCGCCCGGCGATGCGATGCCGGCTTCGACAGGCGCTTCCATCGCGTAAGGCGCCGCCCGAAGTCCAGTGGAGAACGGCGCATGAGCATCGAGACCGAAACCGAAGAGCGCGGCGTGAGCGCCCGCCGCCTGTGGATCAATCTGGCCATCTGGGGGGCGATCCTCGGCGTGCTCGCGGTCGTGCTCGGGCCGTTGCTGCGCCCGCTCGCCGCCGATCTCGCCGCCGGCCGGATCGCGCCGCACGCGCCGGACGTGCCGCTGTTCCTGGCGCAGGCCCTGCCGATCAAGCTGCACATCTCGGCGGCGGTCGGTGCGTTCCTCGTTGGGCTCGTGATGCTCGCGCGCCCAAAGGGCGACCGGCTGCACAAGATGATCGGTTGGAGCTGGGTCGTGCTGATGATGACGACGGCGCTCTCGAGCCTCTTCATCACCGGCATCAACGGGGACTTCTATTCCTTCATCCACCTCATCTCGGGCTGGACGCTGATCGCGCTGCCGATGGCGATCTACCTCGTGCGGCAAGGCAAGGTCCGCCAGCACGCGCAGACCATGGTGGGGCTCTTCATCGGCGGCATGCTGATCGCCGGCGGGCTGACCTTCCTGCCGGGGCGGCTGATGTTCGAGATGTTTTTTGGGTGACGCGACTTGAACCCTCTCCCCCAATGAGGGGAGAGGGCAGGGCGAGGGGGATATCGGAATCCTCTGACCAGCTGTGCGGCCATGCTCACGGCTGATCGTTGCGCAATCCCCCTCACCCCTACCCCTCTCCCCCTCAAGGGCGAGAGGGGCGCAGGATTGCCATCCGTTTGTTCGGGTTGATCGCGTTTGCGCCGGGGCGCAGCATTTGCGCGCTCCCGAATCGCGAACTCGATGCCCATGAGCGTTTCCGCCAATGCCGCCGCGCCGCGCGCGGGCGTGATTACGTCGTTGCGCAATGTCGCGGCGCTGATCGCAGCGGTGCTGATCCTGCAATCGGGGCAGGGGCTGCTCAACGTGCATCTGCCGCTCGCGTTTGAGAGCGCGGGCTATTCGCGCACGTCGCTCGGCTTTGTCGCGGCGGCGTATTCGGCGGGCTTCATGGCGGGCGCGTGGTACGGGCCGATGCTGCTCGCGCGCGTCGGGCATATCCGGGTGTTTTCCGCGTGCGCGGCGATCGTGGCGGTGACAACGCTCGGGCTGCATGCGGCCGATCATCTGATCGTGTGGTTCGGGCTGCGCGCGATCGCGGGAGGCGCGGTGGCGATGATGTTCGCCGCCGTCGAAAGCTGGATGTCGTACTCGATCGCCAAGCACGAGCGCGGCAGCGTGATGGGCTTCTACCAAGTCGGCACCAAAGCGGTGCTGGCGGGCGCGCCGTTTCTGGCGATGGGCTACGCCGCCGATGCGCCGGAGCCGTGGATGATCGCGGCGGCGGCGATGGCGCTCGCGATGGTGCCGGTGTGCTTCACGTCGAAGGCCGAACCGGAGCCGCCGAAGGCGCAGCTCCTCTCGGTGCGCGAACAATTCTTGACCGCGCCGGCGGCGGTGATCGGCGCGTTCGGCGCAGGGATCACCAATGCGGGGGTGCTCGCGCTCGCGCCGCTCTACGCGTCGT
>CAZXNY010000103.1:0-8715 GCA_964642205.1 uncultured Caulobacteraceae bacterium | reverse complement strand
CGCTGGGTGAGCGCCGACACCGCCGCCGATCTCGACGCGTTCGTCGATAAGCACCAGCTCCAGATGTCGCAAGACATCGACGGCTCGCCGGTGTTTCTCGGCAAAAGCGATTGGGAAATCGGCTACATCGCCGAACGCAACCCAAAAGTGCGCTTCACGACAACGCGGGAGCGGGCGGTTTAGGCCGCGGCCTTATCGCCCGCGGCTTTGCGCACTTTGAAGAAGCGCATCGCGCGTTGGGCGGCTTCGATCGGCACGCCGTTGTACATTTTGCCGAACTCTTCGGCGCGTTGCATGGCGCCGTCGCCGCCGCAGGCGAGCACGCCGAGCGTGACGAACAGTGGGCGTTCGATATCGGCGGCGCGGCACATCATGGCGAGCGCATCGATATCCTTACGTGCCAGAATGTCGCCGCAGGTGTCGGTATCGATGCCGGTGAGCTCTGCGAGGCCGTGCAGGAAGTGGAGCTGTTTGCCCTCACGATGGAGCGCGATCAGCATGCGGGCGTTGAGCTCGCCGGTGTTCTTCTTGTGGCGGATGAACGTCTCGGCCTTCCGGCTCTCGTCGTTCGCCGCGCCAGCGCTCTTTTGCATGCGTGAACGCGTCTTCGCGAGCGCTTCTTCGAGCGTCTTCGGGTCCACGCTGGCGTTCTTCGTGAGGATCACTTCGCGCAGGCGTGTCTCGACGAGGAAGTACATCTCGTTCATGAGATCGAGCGGCATGTCCGAGCGGCGCACGACGCCTTCGTGCAGCGCCGTGTTCGCGCGCGCGCGATCGACCGCCGCTTCAAAGCTGGTGCGCGAGAGCTTGGCGCCATCGTTGCGGATCAAAGTATCGAGCGCGCTATCATCGCCACGCTCGACGATAGCGGCCGAGACGGCCTCGCTCACCTGACGGCGCTCCGCGACAGCTTTGATGTGCGCTTGGCTCTGATAATTGACGATCTGCAGCAGCACGCCGTCGTTCAGTACGGGCGAGTTGCGCAACACGGGCGCTGCGACTTCGAACGCGTGGTTAGCAAGATCGCGCATGAGGCCGACCGGCGCGTCCTCGACGCCCGCGAAGCGCTGCGCGAGTTCGGCGAGCACGCCTTCTTGCATTTCGGCGGCCACAAGCTGCAGCACGTCGCCAAAGAGGCTGCTCTCGGCTTGGCTGCGCGTCGGGGCAGTTTCGAAGAAGAGATCCGTCACCTCGCGAAGCAATTCGCGGCGCTGCCCGCTGTCTTGGGTGCGGGCGAGGTCGAGCAGCTTGGCGAAACGTGATGCGGACATGCGGGACGGGCTCCAACGTCGAACCGGACCCTACGGGCGGGCGGTAAACAAACGGTAGTAATTGCCGCTGAATGGAAGTCGCGGTTACGTCCGCGGCGGCCCGGCGCGCAGGTCCGAAATCTCCAGCGGGCCGCCGAGAAGGCCGGTTTCGTCCGGCTGTTCTTCAAGGACGCGCGCGGGAACAGGCGTTGACGTTCGTGCCGGCGCGGGCGGCGCAAAAGCGGCGCGCAACGGTGGCGCCTGAGGTGCGGGCGCGGCCACGAGGCGCGCAAACGCGGGCGCGCGCGAGGAAAGCCCGGAGATCGACCCAGTTTGAGGCGTCGCAGCGGGCGCGACGGCCTTCAATTCGCACGCGCGCGCCGGCGTTAGCGTCCAAGCGAGGCAGATGCCGTCGTCGGCGCAGGCTTGGGCGCAGCGTTGCGCGTCAAAATCGGTGAGCGTGGCGTAGACGCCGCCCGGGCGGGCGTAGCCGAGTTCGAACGCAGAGGCGCCTGCGGCGCACGCTGCGAGCACGGTGGCGACGAAAAGAGCTTTGCGCATGCGGCGAGCCTGCGCGGATTTCGTTAACGGCGAATAACTTTTGCTGCGTGTCAGCTTTCGAGAGCTGCGCGCCGCTCTTCGATTTCGAGCCACTCGGTCTCGGCGCTGTCCTTTTCGGCGCGGGCGGCGTCGAGCCGTTTGGCGGCGGCGTCGAACGCTTTTGGATCGCGGGCGAACAGATCGCTGTCGGCGAGCTTGGCTTCGAGCGCGGCGATTTCCGCTTCGAGCGCCGGCAGCGTGCGCTCGATCTCCGCGGCGCGGTGTTCGTCTTTGAAGGAGAGCTTCTTCTGCACGCGCGGGCCGCGTGTATCGGCGGCCGTTGGCTTGGCGGATGGCTGGGCGCGCGGCGTCGCGGAAAACCCGCCGTGCTCGCGCTCGAAATCGGCCCAGCCGCCGGGCGTTTCGACCCATTTGCCGCCGCCGACAGCGCCAAGCACTTGCGTCGTCACGCCATCGAGGAACGCACGGTCATGGCTGACGACGAGCACCGTGCCTTCGAACTGCGCGAGCATGTCTTCCAGCGCATCGAGCGTGTCCATGTCGAGATCGTTGGTCGGCTCGTCGAGCACGAGGAGGTCGGCTTTGCGCGTGAGCGCGACGGCTAGGGCGAGGCGGTTGCGCTCGCCACCGGACAGCGAGCCAACCGGTTGGCGCAATTGCGTCGGCGGAAACAGAAACTCTTTCGCGTAGCCCGCAACGTGTCGCGGCCGCCCGCGCACCATCACTTGGTCGCCGCCTTGCGGCACGAGCGCTTCCCAAATCGTGTCGGTCGGTTTGAGGATCGCGCGCGCTTGATCGACGTATGCGATCTCGATGGCGCGGCCGTGACGCACAGAGCCTTCGTCCGGCTCACTCTGCTTCAGGAGCATTTCGAGCAGCGTCGTTTTGCCGGCGCCGTTCGGGCCAACAATGCCGATGCGGTCGCCCCGCAAGATTTTGATCGAAAGGTCTTTGACGATGGGCCGTTCGCCGAAGCTCTTCGATAGGCTCTTGGCCTCGATCACAAGGCGCGACGCGATCTCGCCGTTCACGGCGGCGAGCGCCGCTTTGGGTGTGTCCGCGAGCGAGCGGCGCTGGCGGCGTTCGGCGCGCATCGCTTCGAGCTTGCGCCGGCGCCCCTCGTTGCGCGAACGGCGCGCGGTGACTCCGCGCCGCAGCCAATGCTCTTCGGCGGCGAGGTGCGTCTCCAGCTTCGCGAACGCGCGCGCTTCTTCGGCTTCGATCCGTTCGGCCCAATCATCGAACGCGGCGAAGCCGCGCTCGTAGCGGAGCGCTTTGCGCTGACGGATCCAGATCGTCTCGGTCGAGACGCGTTCCAGAAAACGCCGGTCGTGGCTGATGACAAGCGCCGCGCCGCGATAGGCCGAGAGGCGCGCTTCGAGCGCTTCGATGGCGGGAATGTCGAGGTGGTTGGTTGGCTCGTCGAGCAGCAGAATATCAGCGTCCGCTGCAAACGCGCGCGCGAGGGAGGCGCGGCGCGTTTCGCCGCCAGAGAGTCCCGCAGGCGCGCGATCGGGATCGAGCGCGAAGGCTTGCAACGCGGCTTCGGCTTCATGCGCGGGGAGTGCGGCAGTCGAGCCCGCGCGCGAGGCGGAGGGCGATTGCACATAGTCGCGCAACGTCGCGAACGCGGAAAGGTCCGGCTCTTGCGCCGCGAAGGCGAGCGTTGCGCCGTTGGCGAACACGATCTCGCCGTCGTCCGGCTCGACCGCGCCGGCGATCATGCGCATCAGCGTGGATTTGCCGACGCCGTTGTCCCCGACGAGGCACGCGCGTCCGCCTTCGCTCAGTACTGCGTCGACGCCGTCGAACAACGGCGTTGCGCCCATCATGAGGCGCACGCCTTTCACTTGGCACAACACGCGGCCCCGGCTCATGGCGTGTGCGTCAAATCAATTGTCGAAATATTCGTCGGGCGGACGAAGATCGTCGATCAGGTCCGAGGCGCCGAACGCATCGGCGAGCCCTTTGAAGAAGCTCGCATTCTCCACTTGGCGCGGCGTGTAGCGCGGCTGCTCGATGCCGACGAGGGGATGGTTCTCAACGCCCCGGTGCGCCACGCGCATCGTGTCTGACCAGATCTGCGCCGGGATCGAGCCGCCAGTGATGCGTCCCATCGGCGTGCGGTCGTCGTGGCCGACCCAGACGCCGGCGACATAATCGGCGGTGTAGCCAACGAACCATGCGTCGCGCCAATCTTGGCTGGTGCCGGTCTTGCCCGCGACGTCGCGTTCGCCCAGCTGTGCGCCCGTGCCCGTGCCGCGCAGCACGACGGCGCCCATCATGCTCGTCATCTCGTGCGCCAGATTGGGATCGAACACTTGGCGTGGGCTGGGGGCGGTGCGCCTGTAGAGTTCTTCGCCGCTTGCGTTCTGCACGCGCTCGACGAGGTAGGCGTTCATCTCGCGCCCTTCGCCTTGGAAGCCGCCGAACGCTTGCGTCATGTCCCACAAGGTCGTTTCGATCGAGCCGAGCGCGATCGATGGCGGCACGAATTCCGTGCGCGGAGGCATGGAGCGGATGCCGAAGCGCGTCGCGACATCGGCGACCGCACGGGCGCCGACCTCGTCGGTCACTTCCGCCGCGACCGTGTTGATCGACAGCGCGAACGCCGTCCGGAGCGTCACCGCACCGCGATAGCCGTCGTCGTAATTGCGCGGGCGCCAGCCTTGGATGACGACCGGCTCGTCATAGCGCACGTCTTCGGTGCCGATGCCTTGTTCAAGGGCGGCGGCATAGACGAACGTTTTGAACGTCGAGCCAGGCTGGCGCATTGCCTGCGTGACGCGGTTGAACTTCGATGTGTTGTAGTTTGTGCCGCCCACCATCGCGCGTACCGCGCCGGTGCGATCGAGCGCAACCATCGCAGCCTGCAGCGGGCGGCGGCCGAACGCGCGGTTGCCAAGACGGCGGCGCACGGAGTCCGCAGCGGCGGCCTGCACGTTGCGATCGATTGTGAGGTGGATCACGAGGTCGCTTGCGCGCTCACCGGAATATTGGCGCGCCTCTTCGGCGGCGAGATCGAACACATAGCCGAGCGACGCCTCATCGCTTGCGCGGCGCACCACGCGGATGCGCTGGTTCGAGGCCTCTTCGCGTTGTGCGGCCGTGATGAAGCCTGCCTCGACCATGGCGTCGAGCACGACGCGCTGGCGGGCCGTTGCGCGCTCAAGGCTTTCCGTCGGCGCGGAGCGGGAAGGGGCTTTGGGCAGGCCCGCGAGCATCGCGGCCTCGGCAAGCGTTAGCTCCGTTGCCGGCTTGCCGAAGAAGCGATGCGCCGCTGCATCGACGCCGTACGCGCCATCACCCAGGTAGACGCGGTTGAGGTAGAGTTCGAGGATCTCGTCTTTCGTGAGCCGCCGCTCGATGCGCGAGGCGAGCACCATTTCGCGCAGCTTCCGGTTCACGGTTTGCGCCGGCGTGAGGAAGAGGTTGCGCGCCAGCTGCTGCGTGATCGTGGAGCCGCCCTGGACGGTCTCACCTGCCGAGAGGTTCGCGAACACCGCGCGGATCACTGCCATACGATCGACGCCGGTGTGATCGTAAAAGCGACGGTCTTCGATCGCGAGAAACGCTTCGCGCACGTAGCGCGGCATGTCGTCGAGCGCGACGCGGCGGCCGTAATAGGCGCCCCGCACGCCGATCTGCGCGCCGGTGCGATCCATGAAGGTGATGCCGGGCTGTCGGTTGAGCGACCAGAGCGTCGCTGCGTCCGGCACACGGGGCAGGCCCCAGTAGATCCAGAACCAGACAGCGATCACCGCCGCGAGCGCGAGCGCCCCGCCAACGGCCGCAGCCGTCGCCAGAGTGAACTTCGAGCGCTGCTGGAGGATGGCGCCGACCTGCTCTTGCGCTTCCTGCGCGCGCAGCTTCGCCCAATCCACGCCACGACGAAAATCGGGCAAATCACGTCTCTCCGGGAAAACGAACGCCTCCCATAGCGCCATGGCCAAATTCTGGCCACGGCCACCCTGTTCCCGGGCGCCAATCGTCGCGAAAGCGGGGATTAGGCGCGCCAAACCTCGCAAGAGGATTTCCAGAAAATCGCATATTTTCAGTACCTTGAAGAAAGATTGCACGCGCCAATCCGACCGGGGCGCCTGTGGGGGTATAGTCCGGCATGTTCGAAAAAGAGGGTGAAGAGAGCGGCGCGCAGATCACGGCGTGGGCGGGCGCCCTAAAGGCGCAGCTGGCCGTCGCGCTGGCCGATCTCGAAAACGACAAGCCCGATCTTGCCGAAAAGCGCGCCCGCGCGCTCAGCGCGGTCCTGAAGGCGATGCGCGAAACGGGTGAGTTTGAGGTGTTCGCGCGCGCGCACGCGCCAGCCGAGGATATCGACGCGCTCCGTGCAGAACTTAGACGCCGCTTCGAACGCATCGTTGGCGTTTCACTCGAAGAGATATCTGCGAACGCTGGAACCTAAAGAAGTCGGCGCGCAGCTCGGCGATTGGCAATCGTTGTGGGCGCACCCCTCGCAGCGTGAGCCGCCTGGCGCGGACTGGCGGATATGGCTGCTGCTCGGCGGGCGCGGCGCGGGCAAAACGCGCGCCGGCGCCGAATGGATCAACAACGGCGCACGCACAGGCCGGTTTGCGCGGATCGCGCTAGTCGCGCCGACGTTCCACGATGTGCGGGAAGTGATGATCGAAAGCGCCTCGGGCGTGCTGGCGTGCGCAGAGGCGCGCCCGACGTACGAAGCGTCGCGCCGGCGGCTGGTGTGGCCGAACGGCGCGCAGGCGCATTGTTTCTCAGCGGAGGATCCCGCGAGCTTGCGTGGCCCGCAATTCGACGCAGCCTGGGGCGATGAGATCGCGTACTGGGCGCGCCCACAGGAAATGTTGGACACGCTGGCGTTCGCGCTGCGGCTCGGCAGCCGCCCGTTGACGTTGTTGACGACAACGCCGCGCCCGATGCGCGTGCTGACAGATTTGGCGGCGCGCAAGGATGTGGCGGTCGTGCGCGCCACCACGGCGCGCAACGGACGCAACCTCGCGCCCAGCTTCGTGGAGGCGCTTGAAGCGCGCTACGGCGGCACGACTTACGCGCGGCAGGAATTGCTCGGCGAATTGATCGCCGATCCCGAGGGCGCGGCGTGGACGCGCGCGCAGCTCGATGCGCTGCGCGTAGCGGCTCCGCCGGACGGTCTGCGCGTGGTGATGGCGATCGATCCGCCCGCGAGCGTCGGGCCGGATGCAGATGCGTGTGGCATGGTTGTTGTTGGCGCCGAAGGCGAGGGTTTCGCACGACGCGCAGTGGTGCTCGCGGATGCGAGCGCGCAGGGGCTCTCGCCGGAAGGTTGGGCCGCGCGCGCCGCGCACACCGCGCACACGTTCGATGTCGATTACATTGTGGCCGAGGCGAACAACGGCGGAGAGATGGTGCGCACGGTGCTTCGGCTCGCCGCACCGCACATTCCGGTGCGCCTCGTTTATGCGAGCCGCGGGAAGGCGGCGCGCGCCGAACCGGTCGTGATGCTCTACGAGCAAGGGCGCGTGCGGCACGCCGGTTCGTTCCCGGCGATGGAAGATGAGATGTGCGCGTTTGGCGCGCCGCAGAGCAGTGTCGGCAAAGACCGCGTCGATGCGCTCGTCTGGGCGATCACGGATCTATGCGCGCGCTCGATCTCTCGCGTGTGGCCGAAGCAGCGCCCGATCTGCTCACCACGCCCGAGCCAAGCGCGCCGGGCGCGCCCGTGCATGCCGTGACGCCTGCGCTCTCCATCCTCGATCTGCCCCCGCTCGATGGCTTTGAAGAAGACACGCGCCCGTTGGCGGCGGTGTTCGCGTCACCATGGCGCGGCGCGCACGCGATCTACGCTGGCGCGGACGCAGCGCACGCGACATTCCGCGGCCTCGCGCGTGATCCGGCGGTGATGGGCGAATTGCTCTGGCCGCTCTGGGCAGGGCCAGTCGGCCGGTGGGATCGCGGCAACTACTTCCGTGTCAAACTCTACGGCGGCGCGCTCGAAAGCGTAAGCGAAGCGGACGTGCTCAACGGCGCGAACGTGTTCGCGGTCGAGGGCGAGGGTGGCGCTTGGGAAATCTTGCAGGCGCGGACGTGTGAACTCGTCGGGCCAAACGAATACGAGATGTCTGGGCTGCTGCGTGGCCTGAAGGACTCGCGTCACGCGATGGGCGCGCCAACGCCGGCTGGCGCGCGGTTTGTGAAACTTGATGCGCGTCTCGCCCGGCTCACCATTGCGGCGCACGAATGGCGCACGCCGCGCGCCTTTATCGCGCCGCCCGCCGGTGCGCCCGCGACGGATGCGGCCGCTGAGAGCGAGACGCAAATTCTGACGCACACTGGCGCGCGTCCGTTCCGCCCCATGCACCTGCGCGCGCGCCGCGCGCCGGGCGGAGACGTAACGCTCAAATGGGTCCGCCAGACACGAGCGGGCGGCCTCTATTGGGGGTCTGGCGAGCCGCCGCTTGCGCAACCGGCCGAGCGCTACAGCGTCGAAATCCTCGACGGCGGCGGCGCGGTGCTGCGCGTGGTGGAAAGTTCGGCGCCGCAATGGCTCTATTCCGCCGCCGCACAGAGCGCCGATTTCGGCGTCCCGCCTGCCTCGTTGCGCTTCAGGATCGGTCAAATCGGCGCGGACAGCCTGCCAGGGTTGAAGACGGAGGCGACGATCCCGTTATAATCTGAGCCGCTGGAATCGGTCGGCGGCGCACAGGACCAAGATTGAGCTGGGATCCCTATTCCATCCTCGGCGTGAGCCGGGCCGCCAGCCAGGATGATATCCGGAAGGCCTACCGCAAGCTCGCTAAAGAGCTGCACCCCGACGTGCGCCCCAATGACCGCGTCGCCGAGGAGCGCTTCAAGCGCGCGACCGCCGCGTTCAACCTGCTGAGCGAACCCGCGCAAAAGGCGCGGTTCGACCGCGGCGAGATCGACGCCGACG
>CAZXNY010000102.1:0-8716 GCA_964642205.1 uncultured Caulobacteraceae bacterium | reverse complement strand
GAGCGCACAACGGCTTGAGTTATTGCATGTCGCCGCGTGGTTCGCTGCGTGCGCCACATTGCTGCTGCTCAGCGCGCGCGACGAGGCGGTCGTTTGGTTCGCGCCGGCAGGCGCGTGGCTCGGCGGGCTCTTTCTCGCATGCGCCGCCGTGCGCGCGCCGCTGCTTGGCGCACGCGGCACGGTGAT
Organism: uncultured Caulobacteraceae bacterium; assembly: GCA_964642205.1. Taxonomy (GTDB): domain Bacteria; phylum Pseudomonadota; class Alphaproteobacteria; order Caulobacterales; family Aquidulcibacteraceae; genus JBEVOS01. The sequence goes on along the minus strand of CAZXNY010000102.1, from coordinate 8,530 downwards.
CGCCGCAACGGGCGCGATTGCGCCGATCCTCGCGGTGCTTTCGTTGCACGGGTCGGGGCACGGCCTCAGCGAAGCCTGGGCGCTCGCAGCCGCGCTTATCGTCATCGCGCTTGCGCTCGGCGCCATTCTCGTTGAAGCGGCGCGCCGCGCCGGCAGCGTCAGCGCGCTAGGTTGGGCCGCGTTCCCGCTCGGCTTCGGTGCGCCAGCCGCGCTCACGCTTGCGGCGTTGATGACGCTGTCGATGCCGTTCGCCGCGCCCGCGCTCGCCGCGCTCGCTGCAGCGCTGATGGGCGTCAACATGCGCTGGCCCCATCCGTTGTGGCGCTTCAGCGCCGCGTTTGCCGGCGCCGCGAGCGCTGTCGCTGCTGCGCTGTCGGTTGGGCTCTTCATGTTGGCGTCGCAGCAGCAAGCTTATGCAATCGCTGGGCTTGGCCTTGCGCTGCCCGCCGCGTTCGCATTCGCCGCAGCGTGGGCGGCTGGCCCGCGCGCGCCGATTAGCGCAACGGCGTTTGAAGGCGGCGCGATCGTCCTCGCCGCGCTCGCGCTCTCTGGCGCAACGCGCGCGTTCTTTGCGGACGGCCAAGCCGTCACCGCGCCGATCACCTACGCCGAAGCCGGCGTTCACGCTGCGCTCTGGACAGCGCTTGCCGCGCTGCTCGCTTGGCGCGGGCGCAAAGGCGCATGGATGGCGCGCCAACTGGGCGCGACAGCGCTCGCGCTCGCCGCGCTCACCGCCGTGCTGCTTGGGCCGATGACATCGCTCAACCCGCTCTGGGGTTCATGGCGCGAACCAATCCTCGGCTTGCCCGTGTTGAACGGGCTCGCGCTCGGTTTTGCGCTGCCGGCGCTCGCGGCGTGGGGCCTGTGGTGGCTGTGGCGCGATCGCGCGCCGCGCGGGCTAATCGCGCTTGGCTCGGCGGCCGTGCTGAGCGCCGCGTGGGTCGGACTCGAAATCCGGCGCGCGTTTCATGGGGCGCTCCTTGCGGAACGCCCCACGACCATCGGCGAACTTGGAATTTACGCGGCTGCGTTTGGCGTCGCCGTGATCGCGGTAACGCTGACGCGCCGCGCCGCGATCACACGATAGGATCGAGCTCGATCATCGTCGGGCGCCCGGCGAGCACCGCGGCAAATTTCGGCCCAGCGGCTTTGAAGTACTCGGACTGGCCGTGCTTCACGCGATCTTCTGGCGTCGCGTATTGCTCGATGAACGTGTACTCGGTCGGGTCGGTTTTGCTTTTCGTGAGCGTGTAAACCAGCGTGCCCGGCTCGTTCGCGCGCACCTGCTGCACGAGATCGGTCACGAACGATTCAAACTCGGCCTGCTTGCCGTCCTGCACCTTCAGCGTGACCACCAACCAACTGCTCATCGTGCGCGCTCCCTAAATTGACGTGCGCGTGAGCTTAGCCGCCTCACGATCCGCTGGGCCAGCACGATTGCGCAACAAGTTGGAAATGCCGCGCCGCCCCGGCGGCAAGCGCGTGACGCCGGCCGCCCGAGCCGATCGTCATCGGCACGCCCTCGCGGACGGCCGCGAGCGCGGGCGGGCTCTGCGGCAGCGGGATCACCAGCGCGGCGCGGCCACCCACCGTGTCGCCGCGCGCGGGCGCCTGCATCTCGTAGGCGCCGACCGCGACCGTGGCGCGCGATGCGCCGGGCAGCGTGTAGTCGGTGATGGTGAGATCGCCGTTCGGCGCGCGGCAGGTGAACGTCGCGGTCACCTGCCCGCCCGGCTCACGCTGTGTCGCGATCGCCAGGCTCTGCGCGGCGTCATAATCGAAGCTCCAGCCACCGGCGGAGGGCGCTGGCGGCGCGGTGGCGCAGCCGGCGAGCGTGGCGGCGAGAGCAAGGGCGGCGATCAGCGGGCGCATGGGCGTCTCCTAGAGCTTCGCCCTGCCCTAGCCGGAGTCGTGCGCCGCTATCCACCGTCCAGGACAGATCAGACCGCGCGCGCGCGCTCGCCCTGCTCCAGCGCCAGCAGGAAGCGCTTGCGCTCCACGCCGCCCGCAAAACCCGTGAGCGCGCCGGACGCGCCGACGACGCGGTGGCACGGCACCACGATCGACACCGGATTACGCCCCACCGCCGCGCCCACGGCGCGCACCGCTGCAGGCGAGCCAATCTCATTTGCGATCGCGCCGTAGGTCGTCGTCGCGCCGAAGCCGATCTTCGTGAGGCGCTCCCACACGCGCTGCTGAAACGGCGTGCCCTTGAGCGCAAGCGGCAGATCGAACGCGTTGCGCCGTCCTGCGAAATACGCGTCGAGTTGCTTGCGCGCCGCATCGAGCACGCGATCGGACTTTTCGTCCGCGTCTTTCGGCGGCCCGCCGACCTTGTGGTTCTCGAAGTAAAGCCCCGCCAGGCCCGCGCCATCGGATACGAGCGTCAGCGCGCCAATCTGCGTCTGGTGTTTGATGAGGTTCATGCTCTGCGTTCCTTTGTCGTTTCCTTCGCCGTGCGCGCGCTGCTTTCGCGCCGCCACAAGCGGACAGCTGCGTAAGCGCGCCACGGGCGCCATTTCTCTGGATCGTCCTTCGCGCCGAGCGCGGCGCGGATCACAGCATCGCCCGCCGGGAATGCGTCGGGATCGCCGAGCGCACGCAGCGCGACGTACTCAATCGTCCACGGCCCGATGCCCGGTATTTGCGCGAGCCCCGCGCGGCCCGCCGCAATGGCGCCGCGCTCGAGCTTGAGCGCCCCGCTCGCGACGGCGGCCGCAACGCGATGCAACGTTTCCGCGCGCTTCATCGGCATGCCGAGCTTGGCGCTCTCGCTCGCGCCCGCCTCTGCAACTCGCGCTGCGCTCGGGAAAAGCATCGTCAGATCATGCGGCGCGCCTTCGATCGGCGCGCCAAAGCGCGCTGCCAAACGGCCCGCGAGTGTGTTCGCGGCCGAGAGCGTGACTTGCTGGCCAAGAACTGCGCGCGCCGCGACCTCGAACCCATCGAGCCCGCCCGCGACCCGCACGCCATTCTCGCCAATCTTCAAATGCGCATCGATCGCCGCTTCATCCGCGTCGAGATCGAACGCGCCGCGCGCGGCGGCGACGAGCGGGCGCAACGCTGGCGCGAGGCTTTCTGAAATCGTGAGTGTGATCCCATTGTCGCTCGGCTTGGCCTCGATCCATCCCGAGACGCCCGCCACTGTGAGCGTGCGCGCGTAGTGCGTTGCATCGGCGTGCTCGACGCCCGGTAGCGCGCGGCGCGCCATGAACTGGAATGTCGGCGAGGCGCGATACTTCCCGCGCGCGCCGAGCGTCAGCGTCAGCTGATCGCTCTTCACCGCAACGCGCCGCCCGCGAATGCGCGTCGGGTCGAGCCCGTAGCGTTCTTTGATCGTCGCGTTGAAGCGGCGCACGCTGCGAAAGCCGGAAGCGAACGCGATCTCGGTGATCGAGAGATCAGTCTCACGCAGCAAGCGCTTGGCCGCGAGCAAGCGGCACGTTTGCGCAATGTCGATCGGGCTTGCGCCAAACGTATCGGCCATCACGCGCCGCAGATGACGCCCGGTGACGCCGAGATCGGCGGCGATGTCTTCAATGCTCACCTCTTCGAGCGCGCCCGCTTCGATGCGCGCGAGCGCCTGCCGGGCAAGGCGCGCCGGCGCGTCGATCGGCGCCGCGCCTGGCGCCAATTCTGGCCGGCACAGAAGGCATGGCCGGAAGCCCGCCTTCTCCGCCGCCGCGGCAGATAGATAGAAGCGCCGGTTCTGCGGCTTCGGCGTCTTCGCGGTGCAGACGCAGCGACAGTAAATCTTGGTTGAGGTGACGCCCACGAAGAACAGCCCATCGAACCGGGGGTCCCGGGCCTCGATCGCGGCGTGGCAGGCGGATTCGTCGATCAGCATGGGGGCACTATGGCCCGCCCCGCCCGCCCCGTCTCGCCGGAATCGGACATTGGCGTGGCGCGCCGCTAGCCGTCCTCGTACACAAACTCGACCAGAAACACGCGGTCGCCGCTGCCGTGCTGCGCGACCTTCATCAAGTCTTCGACATCCTTGAAGCCGGAGCGGCGCGCGAGCTTGTTCGTGATCTTACTACGCGGAATTTCCGTCACCGCCGTCACCTCAACGTGCCCGAGCCCAAGCGGCGCACGCGCGCCGACTTTCACGCGCTGATATTTCCAGATGCGCACCGAGCAATCGATCACGCCGGCCGCGATGCCGGGATGCAAGCTCTTGGTGAAGCTGATGGTCATGCGCGCCGCATCAGGATGGGCACGGTTGCGCGCGCACTTTCCGTTGCAAGCTTGGCGGAAACTTCGCATGCAGCGCCGCCGCGCGTGTTGGCCGCGCGACGAGCCCGCCGCCGCAATTAGGGCACACGCCCTTCAAGCGCGCATCCGCGCAATCGGCGCAGAACGTACACTCGAACGAACACACGAACGCGCCGGCGCTCTCCGCAGGCAGATCGCGATCGCAGCACTCGCAGTTCGGGCGCATCTCAAGCATCACCTAGCCTCCGTCATACCCGCCGCTGCTGAGTTGCACGCCGCACGCGTCGGCGCGCGCTTGTGTCTCCGCTTGCGGGCGTGTCTCCCAACGCGCACGCGCCGCGGCGGCTTGACGGCGGCCTTCCGTGCCTTCGAGGCCCGGCTCACGTTCCATGAGTTCGAGCACCACGTAGAGATTGTTCACCTCCGACGTGTTCGCCGATAGATCGCCCAACGGATCGACATCGCCAGCCGCAGCGATCGCGCCCGTGCAATCGATCAGCATGTCACGCCGGCTCGTGGCCGGCGCCGCTGCGGTGGCGACGTTGGCCTGCGCGGGTGCTTCGACTTGCGTTGAAGCGGGCGCCGTTGTCGCGGACTGGCCGCACGACGCGACTGCAAGCACCGCCGCAATCATCAAACCGCGCATGAGGCGCTCCCGCACTACCCGGCGCGCCACTCTAGCTCAGCGATCGGCACGCCGCGCGGCAAAAGCGTCCACCACCGCGCGGGCGCGTTCATGCGCTCGGCCGCGGCGCCAGCAGCGGGGCCCGTTCCCCAAAACACGTCGCCCCGCAGCGGGCCACGGCGGATCGCGCCGCCCGTATCTTGCGCCACCATCAAGCGCTGAAACGCAGAGCCGTCATATGTCCCATCGACGTAGATCACCGCGCCATACGGATGGAACGCGGGATCGATCGCCATCGAACCGCCAGCCGTGAGCGGCACGTTCGCGGCGCCACGCGGGCCTGCCGTCGGATCGGCGATGCTTTGCTCTTCGAAGAACACGTAAGACGGATCGGCGTTCATCGTGGCGCGGATTTCGCCAGGATTGGCGTCGAGATAGCTGCGGAAGCTCGCCCAATTGGCCGTTGCAATGCGCCCGGAATTGCGCGCCGCGCCCAGCGCGGAATTCCAGCGATAGCCATTTTGCGTCGCGAACTGCGCGCGCGCTTCGGCGCCATCGGGATAGCGGATGCGGCCTGAGCCTTGGACCTGCAGATTGTAGACATCCGCCGGGTGCGCGTAGGCGATCACCTGCCCCGGTTGCGGGACAATTTCGCCGCGGTTGGGGTACGGCACGACGCGCGCGCCATCGAGCTTGCCGGTGAGCGCACGCGGCGCGCCGCGCAACGCTTCGCTGTCATACGCCGTCGCGAACGCGGCGACGTCGACCGTGATCATGTCGTTCGGGCGCCGCAGCAGCGGCTCGGTGAAGCGGCCCTCCGGCGTGCGGCGCGTTTCGATCATGGGCTCGTAATACGAGGTGAGCCGCGCTTCGCCGGGACCGGTCACGGACGCAGCCGTGAAGTTCGCTTCGAAGAACGCGCGCTCGCCGCCGGGCTGCACGCTATCGGCCGCCGAACACGCCGGCAGCCATCCGCCAATGGGCCCGCCATAGCGCCCGCCCTGCATGAGCGTGTCGGGCGTGCGCGTGCGCCAGTTCTCGCACTGGCGGCGGAACGCGGTGAGCGCGGGCGCCAGATCGGCCCGCTCCCAGCCCGGCAGATCGGAAAAGCGCGCGGGGCGAAGTTCGAACGAAGCAGCCGGCGCTGTTGTCGTCTCGCCAGGACCGGTGGGCGTGCGTTCCGAGGTCGCGCAGGCAGCCAGCGCCGCGGCGGAGAAAACGAGCGCAAGTGCGTTGCGGTTCATGATCGGCGTCCTCTTGCATGGCGAACGCACGCTGCTTTGACTGCTGCGGCGTTCCGATCAAGCCCGGCGCGCAGCACGCCACTACCACGTCTCTCCGAGCCGGCTGAGATTTGATTGCGCCGCTTCGTTCCCCTCGCGCGCCGCAATCTGATAGAGCCGAACGGCTTCGGCGCGATCTGCGGTGACGCCGCGGCCATTCTCATACATGGATCCCAGTCCGTTGTGCGCGGGCATGTTCCCCTGGGCGACCGCGAGCCTGTAAAGCCGGACTGCCTCGTTATCGTCGCGCGTCACGCCTGCGCCGTTCGCGTACTGAAGCGCTAGATTGTTTTGGGCGGTCGCGTGTCCCTGGTTCGCCGCCAGGCGATACCAGCGAACGGCTTCATATTGGTTTGCCGCCACGCCGCGCCCCCCAGCATACGCAAAGCCCATGCTCGCCTGTGCGTTGGCGTAACCTTGGTTTGCCGCAAGCAGGTAGTAGCGTACGGCTTCGACATCATCCCGCGTGACGCCGGTACCATGGGTAAATTGTACCCCAAGGTTATATTGCGCGACAGCGTTCCCTTGATCCGCGCCGCGCCGAAACCATTGCACCGCCACAGCCTGGTCGGGCGCGACTCCAAGGCCACTTCGATACTTGCTGCCCAAGCTGGATTGCGCTCGCGCGAATCCTTGATCCGCTGCAAGTTGACTGTACCGAAACGACTCTGCGGCGTCCCTGGCAACGCCAGCGAGCCCACTAGCGTATGCATACGACATGATCGTCTGCGCGCGAGCGTCATTGTTCGCCGCAGCGCGGACGTCCGCAATCGTGGCGCCGCCTTCAACAACACGGCGCACGAGCGAAGCGCTGCTCGCGATAGACCACTCACGCCCGCTTATGCGCTGGAGCGCCCGGAGCGCGCGATCGGCGTCACCTCGATCAGATTGCTTGGCCGCAATGGCGACCGAAGACGCTGCCGCCGCAGGTGCGGTCGCTACCATCGCTGCGGCAGGCCCCCCCTTCGCTTCCACGGACGCCTCTGCACTCGGCAGCGCCGCCGTAGCCAGCGAACTCCCGGGCGCGGCCGCAACTGCGGGCGTAGCCGAAGCGCTCTCTGTCGCCTCAGTTTGCGCGATTTGCGTTGTTGCAGCGGCGCCAAAGTCGAGGCGCGGCGCGACAACGAACGCGACTGCCGCCGCAGCAGCTGCACCGACGACCGCCATTGCTGCTAGCGCCAATCGACTGCGACCGCCGCCACGCGGCGGCGGCACATCCCGCGGCGGCGCTTGAGGTGGCTTCGGTGTTGCCGCTGCGCGGCGCGCTTGTTCTTCCGCGTTCCGGCGGGCCGCCTCTCGTTGCTGCGCAGTGCGCGCGCGCGTCGCTTCAATCTCAAGTTCTTCTGCGCGCGCCCACGCCATGTCGGCCATCGGATCGTGCGGATGCTTCTGCGCCCAACGCTTCCAACCGTCCGCGTCGCCACCGTCCAGAAGCGGCGCCAATTCGCCCAAGCCAGGTCTGTCGAGCTTGCGCCCCACAGCTTCCGCAACCGCGCGCCAACCAGCATGACGCGCCTCGCCCGTCCACCCGACAAGGTTCTGTGCGTGCAGCATGTTGAATGGCGGCGGCAACTCGCATTGCTCCACCATCACGGCGATCAATACGCCGCGTTGGCGGCCCATCTCCGCCTCACCGCGCACCCATTCCGATTTCACTGCGGCGGGAGACCAGCACACGAGCTGCGCGCGGCACGCGCCCATCACTTCCTGGATTTCTTCTGTAAACGCGCGGTCCGGCTGCAGGCGTTCGTCGAACCACACATCAACGCCGAGCGCGCGCAGGCCTTCGGCCAACGGCCGCATGCGCTCACGCTCGTCTTGTTTGTAAGAGATGAAGACGTCCGCCATCGCCCCCTCGCGTGTGAAACTTAACGCTCGGTCGGCGAGCCGTCTGCGTCAATCCGAGCGGGCCAACGGGCGGGCGCACCCTTTCCGGCGCAGACCCGGTTTCGCTTGCAAGGCGTTTGTGACGGACGTATAAAAAGCGTGGTTATGCTCAAATGTAGCATAATTGGCGTGGCGGGCCCTGGTCCGCCATTTCAAGCGCCCTATATATGCTCTGCTTGAGCATAATTAGCCCGGCCCGCCGCGAGGCGGCCGCCGGGGAGGAAGGAGGCCAGTCATGGTCCGCATTATCGACGCCCCGCTCCGCAACGGAGACGATTGCGAAATCCGCCCCGGGATCGGCCAATGGGGCGCGCTCGACGCGTCGGCAAAGCGCGGCCTCTCCTTCACGCCCGACGTGAAGCGCGAAACTGACGCGCTTTACGAAAAGGTCGAGCACGTCATTCCGCCGTTCGAATGGCCGGCCTACGCGCCGCTCATCGCCGCGATCAATCGCATGAAGCGCGAGAAGAACGCGGTGATCCTCGCGCACAATTACATGACGTCGGAGATTTTCCACTGC
>CAZXNY010000101.1:2700-8767 GCA_964642205.1 uncultured Caulobacteraceae bacterium | reverse complement strand
GAGGTGAGCGCTGACGAGGTGGCGCGCGCAGCGCCCGTGCGCGGCGAGACGATGTGGGATGGCTATCGCGTCTCCGCCGGCAAGCCGGGGATGCATCACTACATGGCGTTCGATGGCGGTCGGCCTGTCGCGGTCGCGGCGCTCGCCGAGCATGAAGGGCTTGGCTATCACGGCTGGATGTCGACCGCGGAGAGCGCGCGGCGGCGCGGCGCGCAGCAGGCGCTGATCGCGGCGCGCGTCGCCAAAGCACAAGCGCTCGGCTGCGACGTGATCGTGTCGGAAACGCTGACGATGCTCGCGACATCGCTCGCCAATCTCGAACGCTCGGGCTTTCGCGAAGTCTACGAAACAGAAGTCTGGGGCCGCGCTTAGCGAGCGACCAAGTTGAGCGGCGTTGCCGTCGTACGTTTGGCGACGCGCATCACGATGCGGGACTGGATGTTGGAGACCAGGCCAAGCGCCAGGATGTGGTCGCGCATGAAATCGTCATAGGCGTGCATGTCGGTCGTGACGACGCGCAGCATGTAGTCGACTTCGCCGGTGACGGTCACGCAATCGACCACTTCGGGCCAGCGCGACACAGCGGCTTCGAACTTTTCCAGATTGTCGCGCGTCGGTAACTGGAGCTTCACGCCGACCATCACTTCGAAGTGGAGGCCGAGGCGCTCACGGTCGAGCAGCGCGACTTGGCCGGTGATGATGCCGTTCTTCTTCAGCCGCTCGATCCGGCGCCAGCAGGGGGACGAGGATAGGCCCACCCGCTCGGCCATATCGGCGATGGAGAGGCTTGCATCCTGCTGGAGAAGGTCCAGAATTTGGGTGTCGATCGTATCCAGGGCTTCGGTCATTTTTTCCTCGCTCTTGGCGGGTTCTGCGCCGAATTTGCCCGCGATCCTGCGACAACGCGCCACAAAAGACAAGCAATTGCCGCGATTTTGCGCAAGAATTTGCGACGAATGACAGGCCGTTTCGCCTGAGGAGCGCTCATGAGCCGCCGCCAGGTATCGCTGGACGACAAATACGCCCTCGAAGGCGGGCAAGTTTTCCTCAGCGGGGTGCAGGCCCTGGTGCGCCTGCCGCTCGACCAGAAGCGGCTCGACCGGCGCGCCGGGCTCAATACGGGCGGCTTCATCTCCGGCTATCGCGGCTCCCCGCTTGGCGGCTACGACCAGCAGCTGCAGCGCGCCAAGCACTTCCTCGACGCGCATGACGTGCATTTCTGGGAAGGGCTGAACGAAGACCTCGGCGCCACGGCCGTGTGGGGCAGCCAGCAAGTCGGCGTGTTTCCCGGCGCGAAGTTCGATGGCGTGTTCGGGCTTTGGTACGGCAAGGCGCCGGGCGTCGATCGCACGGGCGATGTGTTCAAGCACGCGAACTTCGCGGGCGTCGCCGAGCACGGCGGCGTGCTCGCGGTCGCGGGCGATGACCATGCGTGCAAATCCTCGACGCTGCCGTCGCAATCGGAATTCGCGTTCGCCGATGCCGAAATTCCCGTGCTCAACCCGGCGAGCGTGCAGGACGTGCTCGATCTCGGGCTCTTCGGTTGGGCGCTTTCGCGTTACTCGGGCGCGTGGGTCGGCCTGATCGCGCTCGCCGATACGATGGATTCCGGCGCGGTGATCGAGGTTGGGCTCGATCGCGCGAAATTCGTGTTGCCGGATTTCGATCGCGGGCTCGGCGGCGTCTCGCTGCGCGGCGGCGATCAACCGCTCGACAAAGAAGCGCGGCTGCGGCGCGTCAAGCTGCCGGCGGCGCAAGCGTTCGTGCGCGCGAACCGTCTGGACCGCGTGATTTTGGAAAGCCCTAAGCCGCGCCTCGGGCTGGTCGCAACCGGCCAAGCCGTGCGCGACGTGATCGAAGCGCTGGAAGCGCTCGGCCTTTCGCACGCGCAAGCCGCAGATGCAGGCGTGACGGTTTACAAGGTCGGCATGTCCTGGCCGCTTGAGCCGCAGGGCGTGAAGGAATTCGTGCGCGGCCTCGAAACGGTCCTGGTGATCGAGCACAAGCGCGCGCTGATCGAGCCGCAAATGCGCGACGCCCTGTTTGACGAAAGCGTGCGCCCGCGCGTGATCGGCAAGCATGACGAAGAGGGCCGCCCGCTGCTGTCGGATATCGGCGCGCTGACGATCCCGGAGATCGCGAAGGCGATTTACGACCGGCTGCCGCAAGAAGCGCGCACCGAAAAAGCCGCCGCCTATTTCAAGCGCGTCGGCGTAAGTCTTGAGCGCGCGAAGACCCTGGAAGCAGACGTCCACCGCAAGCCGCATTTCTGCTCCGGCTGTCCGCACAACACCTCGACCGTCGTGCCCGAAGGCTCGCGCGCGCTCGCCGGCATCGGCTGCCACTACATGGCGACGTTCATGGGTCGGGCCGACATGACTTCGCATATGGGCGGCGAAGGCGCGGCGTGGATTGGGCAGGCGCCGTTTACCGATGAAAAGCACGTCTTCGTCAATCTGGGCGACGGGACGTATTCGCACTCCGGTTCGCTCGCGATCCGCGCGGCGGTTTCGGCGAAGATCGACATCACCTACAAGATTTTGTTCAACGGCGCCGTCGCGATGACGGGCGGCCAGCCGACCGAGAGCGGCCAGGACGTTGGCGATCTCGTCCACCAATTGCGCGGCGAAGGCGTTGCGAAGGTGGTGGTGGTCGCGGAAGATCCCAAGCGCCACATCCAGGCGGGTGATCTCGGCCCGCTCGTCGAAATTTATCACCGCTCGAGGCTCGACGAAGTGCAGCGCAAGCTGCGCGAGGTGAAGGGCGTCACGGTCATCATCTATGACCAAGTCTGCGCCACCGAGAAGCGCCGCAAAGTGAAGCGCGGCCTGATGGACGCGACGACGACGCGTGCCTTCATCAACACAGAGGTGTGCGAAGGCTGCGGCGATTGCTCGGTGCAATCGAACTGCCTTTCCATCGAGCCATTGGAGACGGAGCTTGGCGTCAAGCGCGTCATCAACCAATCGACATGCAATCAAGATTTGCGCTGCGTCGATGGCTTCTGCCCGAGCTTCGTGACGCTCGATGGCGCGGTGAACGCCAAGAAGCTCACGCCGCGCCCGAAGATCGATGCGTCCAACTTGCCGTCGCCCAACGTGCCGGCGTTGGAGCGGCCGTACAATCTTCTGTTCACGGGCGTCGGCGGTACGGGCGTGACGACGATCTCCGCGATCCTCGGTATGGCGGCGTTCGTGGAGGGCAATGCGGCGACGACGCTCGACATGGCGGGCCTCGCGCAAAAGGGCGGGCCGGTCGTCTCGCACATCCGCTTCGCCAAGCGCGCGACCGACATTCGTTCGGGCCGTACGCCGACCGCGAGCGCGGATGCGCTGATCGCCGGCGACGCGATCGTGGCCGCGAGTCTCGAGACGCTACCGCTTATGGACAAAGAGAACACGCGCGCCGTGCTCAACCTTGACCTGACGCCGACGTCCGAGTTCATCGGCAATCGCGATACGCGCTTCTCGGGCGGCCTGTTGAAACGCCGCGTCGAGCAAGCGGTGCGGCAGCTCGATGGCATGAACGCCGAAGGGCTCGCGGAAGAATATCTGTTCGATCAGCTCTACGCGAACATGATCCTGCTCGGCTTTGCGTGGGGCAAAGGGCTGGTGCCGATTTCGCACGAGGCGCTGGTCGAAGCGATCACGCTGAATGGCGCAGGCGTGAAGGAAAACCTGCAGGCGTTCGATCTTGGGCGCGTTGCGGCGCTCGCGCCCGAGCGGCTCGCGGCGGCGCGGCCGATCCGCGTGCCGCCGGCCGAAAAGAGCTTCCAGGACTTGGTGGCCCATCGCGCAGCGCGTCTCGCGGCCTATCAGAACGAGGCATACGCCGCGCGTTATCTGGCGCTCGTGCAATATGTGCATGGCCGCGAGAGCGGCGCGGGGCTTGGCGAGAAGCTGTCGCGCGCCGCAGCGCAGAACTTCTACAAGCTGATGGCGTACAAGGACGAGTACGAAGTTGCGCGCCTTTACACGAACGGAACGTGGCAAGCGGCGCTGAAGGAAACGTTCGGCGGCGACTACAAGCTCGCGTTCCACCTTTCGCCGCCCATGATCGCGCCGAAGGATCGCCGCACGGGCCACGCCAAGAAGATGAAGTTCGGCGCGTGGATGTTCTACGGCTTCAAAGCGCTCGCGGCGCTGAAGGGCCTGCGCGGCACGTCGTTCGATCTGTTCGGCCGCACGGCTGAGCGCAAGATGGAGCGCGCGCTGCGCGACGAATACGAAGCGAAGATGCGCCGCCTCGCCGATGAGCTCTCGCCCGCGACGCACGATATCGCGGTGAAGATCGCGGAAATTCCCGATCAGATCCGCGGCTACGGGCACGTGAAGGACAAAGCCGTGATCGACGCAAAGGCAGCGGAAGCGGCGCTGTGGCGCGCTTACGCGGCCGCTGGCGCGACCGGGCCCGCGAAAGTCGCCGCCGCGGAGTAATCCGGGAACCAGTTGCGCTGGAACTTGGCCGTTCGCTCGACGTTTCCCTGCCGCAAGGGAGCGTAGAGATGACGGATATGACCCACCACGAGACCGACGAGCATGTCGAGCTGACGCCGGCGGAAGCGCGCCAAGGCGGCATCGGCAAGCATCTGCTCACGATCCTGGTGATCTCGACGATCCTGGCGGCCGTGGGCCTCGCCGCATTCTTTCTAACCACGGCCACGATCAGCTAACGCACCGGTTCCATCTCTTGACGGGCGGCGCGGGCGGCGTGCTTAGCTCGCCACATGAAACGGCGCATCGGGGTAATCGGGCTTGGGCAACGCATCGCGCATGTGCTGCGCGCGATGGCGGAAGTCGGCTGGGATCTCGACATTGCAGGCTACGCGGATGCTGCGCCCATAGGGCTGAGCATTCTGCGCGAAGGCGGGCTCGATGCGGGCCGCGTCTATGCCGATGAACATGCGCTGCTGCGTGATGGGCCGTTCGATCTGGTGATGATCGGCTCGCCCAATCACCTGCACCTTGAGCATCTGATCGTCGCGTTCGAGGCTGGCTTTCCGATCTTCTGCGAGAAGCCGATCGTGCGCACCGCGGAAGAGACGTTCGCGCTGGCCGAACGGCTCGCGGCAAAAGGCGCGCCGCCGCTCTATATTGGGCTCGTGATGCGCTCGATGCCGATCGTGCGCGAAACGATCAAGCGTGTTGATCGTGGCGAGCTCGGCGAGCTGATCTCGATCGACGCGACAGAGCATTTGCCGGCGGAGCATGGCGGCTATCTCGCGCGCAATTGGCGCCGGCGCGAAGAATGGGGCGGCTCGTTCATGCTCGACAAGGTGTGCCACGACTTCGATATTTTTGGCCGGCTGACGCAGTCCCGCGCGGCGCGTGCGGCAAGCTTCGGCGGGCGGCGCATATTCACGAGCGCGCGGAAGAATCCGCCGATGACGTATAGCGACGGCGATGCGGCCTATGCCTTGCGCGACGCCGGCTGGCAGGGCGCAAACGACGCGTTTCACTCCGATATGGACGTGACCGATCACCAGACGGCGCTGGTGGAATACGCGAGCGGCGTGCAGCTCTCGTTTCACTCAAACTCGCATGTTGGCTTGCAGGAGCGGCGCTGGTTCGTCGCGGGCGCGGACGGAACGCTGATCGCCGACCTCGTGCGCAACAAGCTGATGGTGCGGGGCGTGCTCGATCGCGGCAAACCCGAGCGCATCGATTTCGCAACGCGCACTGCGGACAATCATAACGGCGCCGATCAGGCGATGGCGGCGGATTTGCTCGCATCGCTCGATGGCGCGGCATTTCCGGTGACGCCTCATGAGAGCATGGAAGCGGGGCTCACGGTGATGGCGGTCGACCGGGCGATGCGCGAAGGCGCGGTCGTCGATTGCGCGCCGATGTGGGCCGCGCTCGACGCAGCTTCCGTGCGATAACGGCGTCGCTACGCCGCGGCCGGCCGCCACAGCGGGCCGATGGCGACCAGCAGCACAATGACGTTGAACAACACGTTCGAGGGATTGCCGGACGTGATTGAACCGAGGCTGTCGAGCACGAACCAGCTCAGCGTGCCCGTGACGACGGCGCGGCGCACTGCCTCGGGCGCAAGGTCGTAAGCGTCG
>CAZXNY010000101.1:0-2600 GCA_964642205.1 uncultured Caulobacteraceae bacterium | reverse complement strand
CAACATCGCGCATCGCGGCGGCGCGGCGCTCTGGCCGGAAAACACGATGGCCGCGTTCGCGCGCGCGTTCGAACTCGGCTGCGATGGCGTCGAGATGGACGTGCAGCTCACGAAGGACGGGGAGATCGCGATCTTCCACGACAATGCGCTGAAGCCCGAGATCGTTCGCGATGCGCGTGGCAATTGGCTGGAGAAGGCCGGGCCCCGCATTTCGGAGCTGACGTTCGCCGAGCTGCAGGCGTTCGATGTGGGGCGGTTGAGGCCCGGGACAGTGTACGGCGCGCGCAATCCGGATCAGCAGGCGTTCGATGGCGAGCGCATCCCGGCTTTGCGCGATCTGCTGCGGCTCGCAAAGGAAGCGGGCGGCAAGAAGCTCTGGATCGAGCTGAAGACGCCGCTGATGGGCGGCGAGGGCCAAGAGCATCCGCATCTGCTGGCGGATGCGGTGATCGATCTGCTGCACGCGGAAAACGCGCTCGAACTCGCGGTGTTGTGCGCGTTCGATTGGGCAGGCGTGGTGCGCGCGAAGGCGCGCGAACCGGCGGCTGATGTGCGCTTCCTGACCGTGCCGCAGAGCACGTTTGCGGAGAACGCGCGCATGCGTGAGCTCCTTGAGAACGGCGCGCCGTGGGAAGCGGGCTTTCACGCCAAGGACCACGGCGGCGTGCGCGGAGCGATCAAAGCGGCAGGCGGCGATGGCTGGTACGCGTTCTACCTGGACGTGACGGAAGAAGCCGCCGCCGAGTGCCGCAAGCTCGGCCTCAAATACGCGGCGTGGACCGTGAACGAAGCGGACGACATGCGCCGCCTCATCGCCCTCGGCGCAGACGCCGTGTGCTCCGACCGGCCAGACGTGCTGAAGAGCGTGCTGGCGCGCGCGTAGGCCGCCGCCGCTACTCGCCGAACAGCCGCACTTGCGCGCCGACGCCGCGCCTGCGCGTGTTCGCTTCATAGACCATGTCGACGGCGGTGATGTTGCGGTCGTCGCCCGCTAGATCGAGCGCGCGCGTGCACTCGCCGGGACGAATCCGCGCGCGCACGGGCATGTCTTGGCTGGCGCCGTTCGCGAAGCGCACAGTCACGTCAATGAAATGAACGGGCCGCTCGTAAGCGCAGAGGCGAATTCGCTCGAACCGGCGCGCGCCAGGGAGCGAGATCGTGTCCCGGTCAACCGCGTCGCGCACGTCGCGCGAGCCGAGCAGGTCCCACGCGGCTGCGGGCGCCGCCGTGACCATGGTGGTCATCAGGATGGTGGCTGCGAGTAACAGGGGCTTCAGATTCATGGCCGGCTCCAAGGTATCCCTCGCAGATTATACGCGCCTCCGAGTCGTTTCCGTCGTCCGGGTCGGCCCAAGACGGGCCGTCAATCCGGCGATGCGAAGTGGTCCGCGAGGAAGCGCGGCGAAAAGCCGTGGCTGTGGGCGGTTGGATCGAGCGGCAGCATCGTTGCTTCCCAGGCGTCGTACTCCGCAGCCATGCGATCGAACACGTCGCGATGGCGGAACTTGAGATTGGCGCGCTCGAGCGGATCTTTCGCGACATCGAAGAGAAACGTGTTGCCCATGATGCGTAGATACTTCCAGTCGCCGTCCCGGTACGCGCGCTGTTGCATACGCAGATAGCGGAAGAACAGGCGACGCGGCTCAGGCGGCGCGCCCGCAATGGCGGCGCGCAGATCGATGCCGTCCGAAGGATAATCCGGATGCGGCGCCGCGCCCGCGGCTGCGAGCAGCGTCGGCGTGAAGTCCATCGTGATCGCCGCTTGCTCAGTCACCGAGCCGGCCTCTGCAACGCCAGGCCACCGGATGATGAGCGGCACGCGCAGGCCGCCTTCAAGCAGTTCGGTTTTCTTGCCGGTGAACGGCCACGTGTTTGAGAAACGCTCTCCGCCGTTGTCCGATGTGAAGATCACGATGGTGTCGTTCGCCACGCCATTGGCGCCGAGCGCATCGAGCACGCGGCCGATCGCGCGATCCATCGCGACCACCATTTC
This sequence comes from uncultured Caulobacteraceae bacterium, assembly GCA_964642205.1. GTDB lineage: Bacteria > Pseudomonadota > Alphaproteobacteria > Caulobacterales > Aquidulcibacteraceae > JBEVOS01. Next base: position 607 of record CAZXNY010000101.1, on the reverse strand, counting down.
CGCGTAGGTCGCCATCGTGCCGCCGTCGAGATGGACAAGGCTCGGCCCGCCAATCTTGGCGAGGCGCTGCGCTTCAGCCTCATCGTCGGGTCCTTCCCACGGCCAATGCGGCGCGCTGAAGTGCAAGCTGAGAAAGAACGGTTTGGGGCTGCGCGACAGCGCGCCGATCGTTTCGACGGCTTTGTCGCCAAGCAGCGAGGTCATGTAGCCGGACGCTTTCGCGGGCGTGTCGCCGTCCCAGAGATCGGGCTCGGCGCTCATGCCGGCATGCGTGAAGTAATCGATCGCGCCGCCTCTAAAGCCCCAGAACATGTCGTAGCCGCTCTTCAGCGGGCAGAAATCCGGCAGGCTGCCGAGGTGCCATTTTCCGACCAGCGCGGTTGCGTAACCCGCGTCGCGCAGGAGGCTCGGGAGCGTGGGATGTTCAGGCGGCAGGCCGATATTGCGCGCGCCGTGCAGCGGCTCTTCGAGCCCAACGGGCAGGCGATATTGGTAGCGGCCCGTCATCAGTGCGGTGCGTGTCGCCGAGCACACGGCGGATGCGGCGTAGCCTTGCAAGAAGCGCACGCCACGCGCCGCCAGCCCATCGAGTACCGGCGTTTGATAC
>CAZXNY010000100.1:0-8802 GCA_964642205.1 uncultured Caulobacteraceae bacterium | reverse complement strand
CGTGGTGATCGGCAAGGACACGCGCCTGTCCGGCTACATGATCGAGCCGGCGCTGACGGCCGGGTTCACGGCCGTCGGGATGGACGTGGTGCTGTTCGGCCCGCTGCCGACGCCGGCTGTCGCGATGCTGACGCGCTCACTGCGCGCCGATCTCGGGGTGATGATCTCGGCCTCGCACAACGCGTTTCACGACAATGGCGTCAAGCTCTTCGGGCCCGACGGCTACAAGATGAGCGACGAGGCCGAGCACGAAATCGAAGCGCTGATGGATCAGCCACTCGATCAGGGGCTGGCCGAGCGCACCAAGCTTGGCCGCGCGCGCCGGATCGACGATGCGCAAGCGCGCTACATCGAGATCGTGAAAGCGACGTTCCCGCGCGGACGCACGCTCAAGGGCCTGCGCATCGTAATCGATGCGGCCAACGGCGCGGCCTACAAAGTGGCGCCCACCGCGCTTTATGAACTTGGCGCGGAAGTGTTTCCGGTCGGCGTCGATCCCAACGGTTTCAACATCAACGACGAAGTCGGCTCGAACCATCCGGGCGCCGTGCGTGAAGCGGTGCTGAAATATCGCGCCGACATCGGCATCGCGCTCGATGGCGATGCGGATCGCGTGATCATCGTCGATGAAAAAGGCCAGGTCGTCGATGGCGATCAGGTGATGGGCCTCATCGCGATGGCGTGGAAGAACGCAGGCGCGCTCGCCAAACCCGGCGTGGTCGCGACCGTGATGAGCAACCTGGGGCTTGAGCGGAAGCTGAAGGACGAGGGCCTGAAGCTCATCCGCACCAAAGTGGGCGATCGCTACGTCGGCGAAGCGATGCGCGCGGGCGGCTACAATCTTGGCGGCGAGCAATCGGGCCACATCGTGCTCTCCGATTACTCGACGACGGGCGATGGGCTCCTCGCGGCGCTGCAAGTGCTCGCGGTGTGCGTCTCTTCCGGCAAGCCTGTGAGCGAGATCTGCCGCGTGTTCGCGCCCGCGCCGCAGGTGATGAACAACGTCAAGGTCGAAGGCGGCGGCAAGCTGATCGAAACGGACGTCGTAAAGGACGCGATCAAGGCTGGCGAAAAACGCCTTGGCAGTCAGGGCCGCGTGCTTGTGCGCGCCTCGGGCACTGAGCCGCTGGTGCGCGTGATGGCGGAGGGCGACGAAGATGCGCTGGTGCGCGATGTCGTCGCCGCGATCAGCGACGCAGTGTCGAAGGCCGCGAAGACGGCGGCTTAGATCTATTGCTCCAGCGCGCGGATGTGCGTGTTGGAGCCCCGGAGGCGCTCCACCAGATCGCGCGCGAGATTGGCGTAGAGCGTGGGCAGTAGCGCCGGCCGATCGGCTGCATGCGCTTGCAGCTCTTCTACGGAGAAGCCGTAGCAAACGACGCGCTCGTCCGCGATCACGTCGGCTGAGCGCGGCCCGCCATCCAAGAGCGCCATGTCGCCCACTGCGGCGCCCGGCCCAACCGATGCAAGGCGCACGCTGCGCGCATCGGCCAGCTGCAGCCGTACGCTCGCATTGCCTTGCGCGATGACGAAGAAGAGCTGCCCCGGTTCGCCTTCGCGCAGGATGTGTTGGCCCGGTTCGAACACGAACGAGCGCGCGCAGCTTTCAAGAAACTTGAGATCGGGCGTCGAGAGGCCGCGAAAAATATCCAGCCGGTCGAGGGCGAAGGTCGCTTGCGCGTTGGGGCGCGGCTCGGCAGTGATGAGCTGGTTTTCGCACCATTCGAGCGCGGCGTCGCGATCGGCGAAGAGGGGTTGCGCTAGGCCGGGCGCGAGCGCCGCAAGATCGCGCGCGAAGCTCGCGCCGATGCGCGCGGGCTCGGGATGGACGTAAACGAGCGATGCGCCGCGCCGCGCCGCGTCCTCGAACAACGCGACCAGAAGATTGCGCGCGGCCACGTCGGCCGAGAACACACGCCGGAGATCGACGATCACGAAGCGCGCATGATCGAGCAACGCCTCGGCGCGCCGCAGCAGCCGCTCGGCGGAGCCAAACACCAGCGCGCCTTGTGCTTCCAGAATCGCGATGTCGCCGCCGCGCGCATCGAGCACGCTGCGCTCATGCGCCGTGCGCCGGCGTTTGGAGCGGACGCTATCGCCGCGCAACTCGCCACGGATTGCGCCTTCGCCTTGTGCGGCGGTGCGAAACACATGCAAGCCAAAGTCTTCCGCCAGTTGTTTACACGCCGCGATGGCGCGCACGCTGTTGCCGAAGCTATCGAGCGGCGGGGAGAATGCGGCGATGCCGATCTGGCCGGGGATCACCGCCATGATCGAACCGGAAACGCCGCTCTTGGCAGGAATGCCGATCTCGTAGGACCACTGGCCCGCGTAATTATACATCCCGCACGAGTTCATCACGGTGAGCACGTCGGTCACGCTTTCGGGCGAGAGCGCGCGCTCGCCAGTGACCGGCTGCACGCCGCCATTCGCAAGCGTCGCCGCCATCAGCGCGAGATCGCGGCACGTGACGAGCACGGAGCATTGGCTGAAATAGAGGTCGAGAATCTCGTTCGTGTCGCCCTCGAGCATCGCCGCTTGCGCCATCAGCGCGGCGATGGCGCGGTTGCGGTCTCCAGTGTCGCGTTCGGAATGAAACACCGCTTCATCGATCTCGACCGGCCGGCCCGCGAAGCGCGTGAAGAGATCGGTCATCGCGGTGCGGCGCGTGGCGTAGGTCTCGCCGCGCACGAGCGCCGAAACCGCGATGGCGCCAGCGTTGACCATTGGATTGTACGGGCGGTTGTTGTCCTCATCGAGCACGGTGGCGTTGAACGCTTCGCCGGTCGGCTCGACGCCGACATGCTTCAGCACCCGTTGGCGCCCGAGTTCTTCGAGCGCGAGGCCGAACATGAAGGGCTTCGAGACCGATTGGATCGTGAAGGGTACGTCGGCGTCCCCAACGGCGTAGACTTCGCCATCGAGCGTCGCGATCGCGATGGCGAAGTGGCCGGCGTTCGCCTCGGCGAGCTTGGGGATATAGTCGGCGACCTTGCCCGCATCGATCGGGGCGACGCGCGCATGGAGGCGCGCGAGGTATTCGCCAATCGGCCCCCCACGACTCTCCGCGCCCGCCACGTCTCGCTCCCGACACTCCCCGTGCCGAAAAAGCGCGCGCGCCGGTTCCCGCGACAAGCACGGTTCCGTTGGCGCAGGCCGGGCGCCCACGAAATGAGCGGCTCAGGCGGTGAGCTGCACTGATTCTGCCGCGTCTTAAGGCACGACGAAGCCGAGCCGGCGGAAGACGGCGCCGGCGCGCCGCGATTGTAGGAACGCCGCGAAGGCGCGGGCGCGCGGGCTGTTGTTCTCGGCGATCACGGCCATCGGATACGAGATGCGCGGGTGGCTCGCCTCCGGGAAAGTCGCGACGATGGCGACGTTCCGTGTCGCGCGTGCGTCGGAGAGATAGACGATCCCCGCCGCCGCCTCGCCAAGCTCAACGAACCGCAGCGCCGCGCGCACGTTTTCCGCACGCACAACATCTCGCTGAACGCCGGCCCATGCGCCGTAGTGCTCGAGCGCCGCGCGGCCATAGCGGCCGGCCGGCACGCTGTCGGGATCGGCCATCGCGAGGCGCCCGCCGCGCAACGCGTTGTGCAGGTTCATGCCGCGCGCGATGCGCAAATTGAAGCGCCGGTCCGTCGGCGAAATCAGCACGAGCCGGTTGGAGAGAAAGCTCACGCGCGTTTGCGGCACGATGAGATTGCGCTGCGCAAGGTGATCCATCCACGGCTCGTCCGCCGAAATGAAGAGGTCGGCGTCGGCGCCTTGCTCGATCTGGCGCGCCAGCGCGGAGGAGGCGGCGAAGTTGAACACGGGCGCGGGCTGTCCCGCCGTGGCGTAGGCGCGGCCGAGTTCATTCAGCGCATCGGTGAGGCTCGCGGCGGCGAACACGCGCAGCGGCCGGGCCTGCTGCGCGAAGGCAGGCGCGGCGAGCGACAGCGCTGTGAGGCTCGCAAGGACATCCCGGCGGTTCATGGCGCAAAGCGCTTCAGCCACGCCGCGGTGGAGCTATCGAGATCGGCGGGCGGCGCCTTGCCTTCGAGCGCTGGCAAAAGCTGTGTCGCCATCTCCTTGCCGAGTTCGACGCCGTATTGATCGAACGAATTGATCCCTGCGAGCACGCCCTGCGTGAACGAGCGGTGTTCGTAAAACGCCAGCAGCGCGCCGAGCGAGGGCGGCGTCAGGTCGTTCAGGCACATGATGGTGGAGGCGCGGTCGCCAGCAAAAGTCCGGTGCGGCGCGAGACGCGCGGCTTCATCGGGCGCGACGCCAGCGGCGATCATCTCGGCTTTGGCCTGCGCTTCGGTTTTGCCGACCATCAGCGCACGCGCTTGCGCGAGCGCGTTGGCGATGAGCGGCGTCTTGTGCGACGTGGGACCCTCGGCGCCGCTCGCGCTGAACACGATCTCCACCGGAATTTCGTCAACGCCCTGGTGCAGCAGCTGGAAGAAGCTGTGCTGCGCGACGGTGCCCGGTTCGCCCCACGTGACGCCAGCACTCGGCCGCGCGAGCGGGCGTCCGTCACGGTCCACGCGCTTGCCGTTCGATTCCATTTCGAGCTGCTGCATGTAGGCCGGCAAAAGCCGCAAGCGATGCGCGTACGGGATCAGCGCGTAGGAATTGCGCCCATAAAGCTCGCGGTTCGCCATCTGCGCGCACGCTGCGAGCGCGATGGCGTTTTGCGCGAACGGCGTCTTCGCGAAATACGCGTCCATCTCCGCCGCGCCCGCGCGCATATGCGCGAAGGCATCGTCCCGCAGCGCGATTTCGAGCACGAGGCCGACGGCGGACCAAACCGAGTAGCGCCCGCCGATCGAATCCCAGAACGGGAAGATCGCGTCGGGCGCCGCGCCCCAGGCGGCGGCTTTGTCCGGCGCGGCGGTGACGGCCGCGAGCTTGCCCTTGGCGTGATCGCCGAGCCAAGCGCGCGCGTGGTTTGCGTTCGAGATCGTCTCCAGCGTTGTGAAGGTCTTCGAGACGACGATGACGAGCGTCTTCGCCGGATCGAGGCCGGCCAGCGCATCGGCGATGTCGGCGCCGTCGATGTTGGCGGCGAAGCGAATGTCGAGATCAGCGCGGCGATAGGGCCGCAACGCATCGTAAACGAGACGCGGACCGAGATCGGAGCCGCCGATCCCCAGATGCACGACCGCGTTCACGCCGGAAAGGTTCTTGGCGAACGCCGCCGTGCGTGCGCGCGCTTCGGCGATGTCCGCGCGCGGGGTCGGCGCGCGCAACGCCGCGTGCTCAACGGCGCGCTTCTCGGTGACATTGATGCGTTCGCCCGCGAACAACTTCGCGCGCCAGCCATCGAAGTCTGAAGCGGCGGCAAGGTCGGCGAAAGCGGCGAGGAGCCCGGCGTCGATCCGCTGCTTCGAGAGATCCACCGTCAGGCGCGGCGCTTGCATGGTGAACGCCGCGGCGCGGTTCTGGTCCTCAGCGAAGAGGTCGGTGAGGCGCCGCGCCTTCAGGCGCGCCGCCTCAGCAGTCAAACGCGCGAAAAGCTGCTCGTGAGGGGGGTGGGCGCTGGCGCTCATGGGGTCAGCGCTCTATCAGGACGGGGCGGGGCCCGTCCATGCGAGGGGGCTGTCGGCGCCGTGAACAAAGGGTCCAGAATGGCCAAGGTTTTGGTGACGGGCGGCGCTGGCTATGTCGGCGCCCATTGCTGCTTCGCTCTCGCGCGCGCCGGCCATCAGGTCGTGGTTTACGATAACCTCGTGAACGGCCACGCGGCTTTCGCGAAATGGGGCCCGTTCGAGCACGGCGACATTCGCGACCGCGCGCGCCTCAAGGCCGTGATGGCGGCGCACAATCCCGACGTCGTGCTCCATTGCGCGGGCCTGATCGAAGTCGGTGTTTCCGTGTGCGATCCGGCCGAGTTCTACGACAACAACGTCACCGGTTCGCTCGTTCTGCTCGACGCGATGCGCGAAGCTGGGATCGATAAGTTCGTGTTCTCGTCGACGTGCTCGATCTTCGGCGAGCCGCAGACGGAGACGTTGGGTGAAGACCATCGCCAGGCGCCGCTCAACCCCTATGCGTGGACCAAGCTGATGGTCGAGCAGGCGGTGAAGGATCAGGCCAGCGCTTACGGCCTTCGCTACACCGTGCTCCGCTACTTTAACGCCGCGGGCGCCGCGCCCGATGAAGGCATCGGCGAGCACCACGATCCCGAAACACACGCCATCCCGCTCGCGCTGTTCGCCGCCATCGGCCGCCGCGCCGGCTTCAACGTGTTCGGCGACGATTACCCGACGCGCGACGGCTCCTGCGTGCGCGATTACGTGCACGTGCTCGATTTGGCGGACGCGCATGTGAGCGCGGTGAATCGCTTGCTGGCGGGCAGTGGCAACCTCGCCTGCAACCTCGGCACCGGCACGGGCGTGACGGTGCTCGAGCTGCTCGCCGCGATCGAGCGCGTCACCGGCAAGCGCGTGCCGAGCGCGCGCGACGGCCGGCGCAGCGGGGATTCACCCTCGCTGGTGGCGGATAATGCCCTCGCCCGCCGCGAACTCGGCTGGTCCCCCTCGCGCGGCATCGACGTGTGCATCGCCGACGCGTGGAAGTGGCACACGGAAGTGGAGCCAAAGCTGTTCGAGGCCAAGCGCAGCGCTTAGTCGGTTCCCCCTCCCCGTGAGGGTAGGGGCGTGTCATGCGGCGAAGAACACGTCCTTCGGGTGATGTCGCACGGGCCGCCTGATGGGCCGAACTTTGCGTTCTCGATCATGTCGAACGTTTTCGTCGACAAAGCCGAGATGAGCGGCAAACAAGACGCTTTGCGCATCCGTGTGGCCGGTCTTCTCGGCGCGCTGACGCATGCGGTCGAACATAGCGCGCCGGTTCTCCAAAGTCGGGTCACGCAGGATGGCCGCGACGACGACGACGCCGAAGTGCTCACGCAGCGGATAGTGCGCCAAGCACGCCAGCCGAGTGGTCGGCAAAAGCGAAACGTCACGTCCGTTTCAGCCAGACCTCGTTGATGGCGTGGTCGCGGCCCTTGCGCAGCACGAGGTCGGCGCGCGTGCGGGAGGGGAAGATGTTCTCCCGCAAGTTTACGAGGTTGATGTCGCGCCAGATGCCGAGCGCGACGTGCGTGGCGCCGCCGACGCCGAGATCCTTGTAGTGATGGAAGTACGAGGCCGGGTTCTGAAACGCGGTGCGCTGCAGTTTGAGGAATCGCGCGACGTACCAATCCTGCAAGTCGGCTTCGTCGGCGTCGAGATAGATCGAGAAGTCGAAAAAGTCCGACACGATGGTGGCGGCGTCCGGGTTGGCCTGCAGCACGTTGAGGCCTTCGAAAATCAGAATGTCGGGCCGGTGCACGATCTGGGTTTCGTCGGGCACGATGTCGTAGGCGATGTGGGAATAGACCGGCGCCTCGACCTCGGCGGCGCCCGCCTTCACGGCGGCGAGAAACTGCACCATGCGCGGCAGGTCGTAGCTTTCGGGAAAGCCCTTCCTGCGCATCAGATTGCGCTCGAGCAGCGCTCTGGTCGGGTGCAGGAAGCCGTCCGTCGTGACGAGCTCGACGCGCGGGTGATCGGGCCAGCGTGAGAGCAAGTGGCGCAAGAGGCGCGCGAGCGTCGACTTGCCGACCGCGACCGAGCCCGCCAGCGCGATCACATAGGGCGCGGCCCCCGCCGGCCTGCCCAAGAACTGATCCTTCACCTGCGAAAGATTGCGTGCGGCCGCGACGTGCAGATTCAGAAGGCGCGTCAGCGGCAGGTGGATGTCGGCCACTTCGTCGAGGTCGACGGGGTCGTTGAGACCACGCAGCGTGGCGAGCGCGTCCTCCGAGAGCGTCATCGGCGTCGATGAGCGGAGCGCCGCCCATTGGGCGCGGTCAAAGCTCATATAGGCTGCGGGCGCGCGTTCCTGTGTGTCCGGCTCAAGAGAGTCCGGCACAGGGGAGTCCAGCGAAGTGTCCTGCGCAGACATCGGTTCTGCAGCTAAGCGCCTTTGCCGCGGCGCGCCAGAAAATTCCCTCGGCCCGCCGTCTAAGTCTGTTTCGGAGGCCGGCCGATGCTCACATATTGGAAGCCGCGCGCTGCGATCTCGCCCGGATTGTAGATGTTGCGCAGGTCCACGATCACCGGCGACTTGAGCGCGGTTTTCACGCGTCCCCAATCGAGCGCGCGGAATTGGTCCCATTCGGTGATGATCGCCATCGCGTCGGCGCCTTCAAGGCAGTCGTACGGGTTCTTGGCGAACGTCACGTCGCGCAGCATCTGGCGCGCCTCGGCCATGCCTTCGGGGTCGAAGGCGCGGACGGTGGCGCCGGCGTCTTGCAGGGCCGGGATGATGTCGAGTGCGGGCGCATCGCGCATGTCGTCGGTATTTGGTTTGAACGTCAGGCCGAGCACGGCGACGGTCTTGCCCTTCACGTCACCGCCGAGCGCGTCGATGATCTTTTTGGCCATCGACTTCTTGCGCGCGTCGTTCACCTTCACGACGCTTTCGACGATCGTGACGGGCGCGCCCGCTTCCTGCGCGGTGCGCACAAGCGCGAGCGTATCCTTCGGGAAGCAGGAGCCGCCATAGCCGGGGCCGGCGTTCAAGAACTTGGAGCCGATGCGGTTGTCGAGCCCGATGCCACGCGCGACCTCCTGCACGTTGGCGCCGACCGCTTCGCAAAGGTCCGCCATCTCGTTGATGTAGGTGATCTTGAGCGCGAGGAACGCGTTGGCCGCGTACTTGATCAGCTCGGACGTGCGGCGCTCGGTGAACAGGATCGGCGTTTCGTTCAGGAAGAGCGGGCGGTAGAGCCGCTTCATGACCTCTTGCGCGCGCGGCGCCGCC
>CAZXNY010000099.1:7300-8835 GCA_964642205.1 uncultured Caulobacteraceae bacterium | reverse complement strand
GAAGACGACGTCGTGAAGCAGAGCGAGTCCTTCGTCGCGGCGAGCAGCGGAAACGCGAGATGGATGCCCGACAGCACGCCGACGAAATTGGTGTTCACCACCGCCATCACGTCGTCCCAGCTCATATCGACGAACGCGCCGCCTTTGCCGATGCCGGCGTTGTTGAACAGCACATCCATCTTGCCGCCGGTCGCGCCCGAGAACGCTTCGACCGCCGCGCGATAGTCGTCGCGGTTCGTCACGTCCAAGCGGCGCACGAGGCAATTGTCCGCGCCCAATTCCTTTTCGAGCGCCGCGAGCCCCGCCTCGTTCACGTCGTACCCGCCGACGAACCAGCCATGCCCCGCGAAGAGGCGCGCCGTCTCCAGCCCCATGCCCGAGGCCGCGCCCGTGATGAAAATCGACTTCCGCCCGTTCGCTGATCCCATTTCGTCCTCCCGCAGCGGAAGCTCTGCTTGAACGCGCGCGCGCCGCCTGCTTTATGGCCCCACATACCAAGGGTTCGAAGACACAAGCAAAGGGGAAGCGTCATGGGCGAATTGTTCGATCTCAAGGGCAAGAACGCGATCGTCACCGGCTCGTCGCGCGGCATCGGCAAAGCCATCGCGCACCGCCTCGCCGAACACGGCGCCAACGTCGTCGTCTCTTCGCGCAAAGCCGACGCATGCGAGGCCGCCGTCGCCGAGATCAACAAGCTGGTGGGCCGCAACGCCGCCATCTCGATCCCCGCCAACATTTCCGACAAGGGCGCGCTGCAGCACCTCGTCGACGAAACCCAGCGCAAGCTCGGGCAAGTCGACATTCTCGTCTGCAACGCCGCGTCGAACCCGTACTACGGCCCGATGGCCGGCATCTCGGACGATCAGTTCACCAAGGTGCTGCAGAACAACATCATCTCGAACCACTGGCTCATCACGATGTGCGTCGAAGGCATGAAGGCGCGCAAAGACGGCGCCGTCATCATCATCTCGTCGATCGGCGGTCTGCGCGGTTCGCCCGTCATCGGCGCCTACGACATTTCCAAGGCCGCCGACATGCAGCTCGCACGCAACCTCGCGGTCGAGTACGGCCCGCACAACATCCGCGTGAACACGATCGCGCCCGGCCTCGTCAAAACCGATTTCGCCCGCGCTTTGTGGGACAACCCGCAAGCCAAAGCCGCCAGCGAAAGCCGCACGCCCCTTCGCCGCCTCGGCGAACCCGACGATCTCGCCGGCATCGCCGTCTATCTCGCGTCGAAGGCGGGTTCGTGGACGACCGGGCAGACGTTCGTCGTCGACGGCGGCTCGACCTGCTGACGCGCATTCCTCCCCCGTTTACGGGGGAGGTGTCGCGCTTTAGCGCGACGGAGGGGGCGCACGCACGCACAGCACGCGCTGCTGCGAGCAACGCAACGAGGCGCTGACAATGCTCACAGTCTGGGGAACGGGCCGCGGGTTTCGCGTTGTTTGGCTACTCGAAGAGATGGGCCTGCCCTATCGCATTCGCCCGGTCGATATGCTCGCGGGCGTCGAGAACGATCCGGAATTTCTCGC